>JAUPVY010000049.1 GCA_030916785.1 Patescibacteria group bacterium | reverse complement strand
ATATTCCAACCCTCGGGAATTGTTATTTTTATAGTATCTATACCAAATTTACCATTTACCAATCTCCTAGCCAAAGAGAAAGTTCCTTCTTTTTCAGTGAGCAAATAATCACCGGCAATAACCTTCTTTTCTCCACCAAAAACGATGACCAATGAACGGAATATAAATTCTGATCTAATAACATTATCCTGCCGAAGTTTTACCGTAATGGATTGTAGAGATTCTCCTGAATTGATTTCCATTACAGTTCCCACAGGAAACTTAGAAGTAGAACTAAAAACCAAAACAAAAAACATAGAGATGACGAAGGCTAATATAAAAGCAACAATAGCTCTTTTTTTATTTAAGTTTTCAGGAAAAATATATTTATAAATTTCCACCCAGAGTTTTTTTGTAAAGATTTGATTCTGTTCCTCCATGAATTATAGTGGTAAGTTGGCAGGTGCCTCTCCTTTTCTTGATTCTACTCTAGTAAAGGTAGGTGTTGTTGAAACCATTCCAGGAAGATGGAACAGCGTAGCAAGTTCCTCCGTATTCAAGATAAAATATTTTTCTCTTCTATATGGTTCATAGAAATATGCTCTGCGTTTATATGCATCAAGAAATTCTTGTTTTTCACCATCTATCAGTTTTTTGCTTCTATCTTTCCACTGTAAAAGCAAATGTTTATATTTTGGAGAGGAATTAGAACCAGACGGAGCAAAACCATTGAGACCTGAATCTGAGTTGAAATGCATAATACCGCCAACTAGACCACCAATATTAGATGGATCAAAAACATCTTTTGGAGCAAGATAGATTAGACGCATGCCAGTATCAAAACCTTTTTTGGAAACACTTCGTCCTAAAGCTTTTATTGTATTTTGTTCATCTTCAGTAAGAAACCTCTGACTTCCTGGTATAATTTTCCCATCTTCCCCTTTTTCACCCTTACCTTTTGCCAATATCTTCTCAATTTCTGCATTAGCGCCTTCTTTCCATCTAAAATCTTTTTTTTCCAAGAAATCCCACTTATCGCCCAGATCCCAAGTTTCCCAAATTTTCCACTTAGAAAAAGTTTTCTTTGGATCTTTTTCTTCTGCCACATGTGCTCTTATTATTATCTGAAGCCATGCCTGATTACCACGAGGCAAAGAACCCATAAATTCTATGAGTGGAGTCAGAGGATCTATTTTAAATTCTTCTTTTGGATCTTTGTCCATTCCATAATCAATATATGTTTTTATAGGATAAGCATCTGCTTTAGTTAGTTTAAACTCCATCATAAACATGTTGTTTAGTTCTGGATTATACACTGCGGGCAACGTATAATCAGGAACAACGTATATTTCAATTCCAGGATACTGAGAATATAAATTGGCTTCAATTTTATTTTTCTCTCCCTTTTTAGTCCAAATATAAAAATGAACGGCACCGTCTATTGATGCAATTTCAAGAGAAAAAGAATTACGCACCGAACCTTTCCAATATTTTTCATACCAATTTCCTTCTCCCAGAGTACTGTGTAAACTAGAAATAAAGAACTCCATCGCTCTTGGAGATTTGAAAATTTCCTTAGGTATTTTTATTTCAAGTAAAATGTAGTCTTGTTTTGCAAAAAACAAGGCTCTTCTGTATAAAACCCACAGGTACCAAGCAGTATCAATAACAACCAATGGCACAAAAACAAATGAAAAATAATAAAGTACTTTTAAAGTTGAAAGTACTGTATCATTTGATAGCAACTTGGCGTAAGATTCGAACATAAGATAATTATATATAAATTGCAATAAAAAAACCACCCAGTGGGCGGTTTTTTTATTATTTATACTGCAGTGTATTTGCCTTCTTTTGATTTCTTGAAATATTTTGGGTTTTGAAGATTTACCATAATAGTGTTTTCCTTGACATATCTTTCTTTTAAGACTTTCTTAGTAATTTCTTCTTTTGTCATCGGGCCATTTTTGTCTAGAATATTTTTTATAACGTCCTTAACAACACCACTCATGTATCCCCACTCAGACAAAGCATACAAACCTCTTCCCACCAAAACAAATCTAGGATCTTTTATTAGTTCGTTATGTGTAGTTGCTATGTGTGCCTTTTTCTTGAAAAGTTCAGTTATGAGTTTCGCCACTTCTCTAAAGTGTATTGGGGAACCGTGTCGTCTAATAACCAGAAAGGCATAGTCTCTCATACCTTTTGCATTTATGTTTGGAGATTTTGATTTACCCCACTCTCCTAATGGGTTTTTATCTATTAGTTTTGAGAGGGCCAACCATCTCTTAGCTATTTCTTGATTTTTGTATTTATCAGAAACATCTTTCAAATTCTCTAGGAATTTTTCTACCATGTCTGACTCCAATAGTATTTCATCATCAGATAACGTTGAATAAAGCTGACGAAGTGAAGAGTGTATCTTTTTTGATAGATCTTTATCTACAGTCCAGCGATGTTTAAACTCGTTATCTTCTTTTTCTTTGTGAAAATCCTCACCAACAACCAATAAGAAATGAATCTGATTTTGTGTACTCTTATCTTTTGAAAGGTGCTTGAGTAGAGATTCTTCAGAAATAGTAGTGCCTAAACCAGACATGATTTCTTTCAATTCATCGAAAATTGGCTTTTCTTTAGTATATTCTTTTGATTTTCTAATATTAACAACAGAATAGTTTTCTATCTGTCGAACTCTTTCACGAGTAATTTTGTATTTCTTACCAATCGCTTCAAGAGTCATTCGTTTTGTGTCATTACCCAAACCAAAACGGCTAGTTAAGACATCTTGTGATCTATCCCCCAATACTGATAGTAATTTTTTTACGACCTGTTTTGGTTTAAATGTGATTGGTGTTTTTTCTATCATGTTTTCTTTACTAATAGACTATTAAAATTTAGTTACAACAAATATACTCTTATTTGTATCATTATTGTCTATTGAAGTCAAGTCTTGACCTTTTACCCCTAAAATACTGAAAAACTAGGCCGTTACAAAGTTTATTATCTTATTTGGCACAAAGAAGATCTTACTAATTTCTTTATTTATAAGCCATTTTTCCACCTCAGGCATAGCTCTAGAAAGAGCAGTGACATCTTCCTCCTTGGCACCGAAATGTGTCTGACAAGTTGCTCGAACCTTGCCGTTTATCTGTATAACTATTCTTACCTCTAATTCTTGAGTCTTTTTAATATCTGATTTTGGCCACTTCTCTAAAACAATAAAACTCTTGTGACCAAAGCACCTCCATATCTCCTCTGTAATGTGTGGAGCAAAAGGAGATAATATTCTTAAAAATAGTTCAAAATCTTTCTTAGATATTTTTTTATCCTGTGACATCCCTGTTTCAATATCATTAACCAATATCATCATAGATGATATAGCTGTGTTGAAAGCAAAATTATGAATATCTTCTGTAACTTTTTTTATTGTTTTGTGAACAGCTGTTTCTATTTTCTCATCTGACCTAACTTTAGAATCTACTTTTTGTGACAATCTCCAGACTTTTTCTAAAAAGCGTCTAGAACCTATAATGTTATCTGTGCTCCACGGTAAAGACGCGTCGAAAGGCCCCATAAACATCTCATAAACACGTAATGTATCCGCACCATAACTTTTTATAACATCATCTGGATTTATAACATTCCCCCATCTTTTACTCATCTTGCGATTATCTGAACCGAGAATCATCCCCTGATTTCTTAGAGTTTGAAAAGGTTCTTCGGTTACAACCAAGTCCAAATCTTTCAAAAATTTATTCCAAAAACGAGAATATAGTAAATGTCCCGTTGCATGTTCCTGACCTCCCACATACATGTCTACATTTTTCCAATACTGAATAGCTTTTTTGTCTGCAAAAACTTTTTTATTTTTTGGATCCATGTATCGCAAAAAATACCAAGAAGACCCTGCCCAACCAGGCATAGTATTGGTTTCTAAACCTTTTTTAACCCAAGAAGAAACTCCAGCCAGAGGTGACTCACCCGTTCCTGTGGGCATGTATGATTTTACTTTGGGTAAGTTTAAAGGAAGTTTTTTATCAGGAATTTCGTGAATTATTCCTTCTTTGTCCTGAAACAAAGGAATTGGTTCTCCCCAATATCTCTGTCTAGCAAAAATCGCATCGCGCATTTTATATGTAGTAAGTTGTTTTGCAAATCCATGGGAAACCACATGTTTTATTATTTCAGTCTTTACATCCCCGGCTTTTCTACCGTAGAACTCTTTTGGTTCTAACAATATGCCGTGTTCCATGTCTGTAAAACAAACCTCTTGTGACATAACTTTCTTGCCCAAATTCTCATCTGTTGGTAACAAAACAACCTTTAGTTTTATTCCAAATTTTTTTGCAAAAGCAAAGTCTCTCACATCATGAGCTGAACATTTTACTATTCCAGTCCCATAGTCCTTCAAGGCAAAGCTAGCAACCCATATAGGTAAATTTCCATTTCCCAGTGGATCTTCTGCATATCTTCCTGTAAATATTCCATCTATTTCTCTATATTCACCTTCAGCAAACTTACTTCTCTCTAAAACAATTTCTTTTGCCTTCTTCAAAACTGAAGCTTCTTCACGAGTTCCCTCAACTAATTTGGTAAGTAAAGGGTGATCAGGGGCAATAACAAAAAATGTATCTGCATAACAAGCCTGGAAATGAGCAGAAAATGTCTCAATAACCAAATCTGAATCTTTTACTTTTGCCCTGAAAAGCAAACCATGACTTTCCCCTATCCAGTTTCTTTGAATCTCTTTCACGTGTTCTGACCAATCCAAACCTTCTAGCCCAGACAAAAGTCTTCCAGCATATGCTGTAATACGTAAAAACCACTGTCTCATCTCTTTTTTGACAACAGGAAAGCCGCCTCTTTCTGAGACTGGACCTTTGGGACCATCCACAACCTCATCATTTGCCAAGACCGTTCCTAAGATAGGACACCAGTTTACTTCACTGTAACCCTCATAAGCCAGCCTGTATTTCATCAATATGTTTTGTTTTTCCTTTTCTGTTTTTACTTTCCACTCAGATGACGAAAATACATGAACAGAACCAGAAGCAGCATT
>JAUPVY010000048.1 GCA_030916785.1 Patescibacteria group bacterium | reverse complement strand
GCTGAAAGGAACTGCGATTTCTTCATGGTATTGAAGGGTATTCGTTACGACAAGCGAAATGCTGGCCGTTTATTCGTTGGGTAGTATAGCATATAATAAAAACTTGTCAAGCACTTTTATTTATGCTATAGTTTGTCTACCAAAAACCTTTATTTTAAGCCTTTTTTGGGTAATTAATAAAAAATTACTAGACACTAATAACTATAAACCACATATGTTAATACCAACAGTAATAGAAAAGACACACAACGGAGAAAGAGCTTATGATATCTACTCTCGCCTACTTAAGGAACGGATTGTTTTCTTGGGTACAGGAATTGAAGCAAATTCATCAAGCAATATAATAGCCCAACTTCTTTTCCTAGAATCAGAAGATCCAAAGAAAGATATTTTCATGTATGTAAACTCTCCGGGTGGAAATGTATCTGATGGACTAGCTATTGTGGATACAATGAACCACATAAAACCAGACGTGGCGACAGTTTGTGTTGGGATGGCCGCTTCAATGGGCGCAGTAATACTTTCAGCTGGAGCAAAGGGCAAGAGATTTATACTACCAAACGCAGAAGTTATGATTCACCAGCCACTTGGCGGTGTAGAAGGACAAGCTTCTGATATTGCTATCACTGCAGACAGAATCATCAGAACAAAAAATAAACTTAATAAAATCCTTTCAGAAAATACTGGACAAAAATTAGACAAAGTTGAAAAAGATGTAGATCGAGATTACTGGCTTGATGCAAAAGACGCAGTAAAGTACGGAATCGTAGACAAGATAATGGAGAAACCTAAATCTGGAATTAAGAAATAAAATAAAAAGGCCCCGCACTTCGTGCGGGGCCTTTTTATTTTATAGCCTACTTAGATCTACTCCGTACAGATTCATATCGTGTTTGTTTATGAAGATAAAATAATCTTGTTTATCATTTATAACTGGACTTGTAACATCTATTTGACCTTTTATCTTATTTTGATCGAGTAATATTTTTGCAGTATTCGTCGCAACATCTATTTTCCAAATCATATCTGAGAATAGAGTCTCCCCTTTATACCAGTCGTCTGGATAAGTAGCCGTCGGAACAGAAGATGGGGCGCCACAATAAATAGTTTTACTATCTTTTGTCCATATACATTTTTCAGGAAGAGTTGTTGGGGCGAAATCTGAGATCTGTCCTGTTGCGATGTTTAATAAAGAAGTTTTTAAAGTCGCATTTTCATATGAACTGTATAGGGCCATCTTTCCATCTGGACTTATATTTGTTGTTAGCCCGTTTACGCTTGAGATTATATTTTTCAGACTATTATTTTTAACATCTAGGATATATGAGTTTCCTGGATATCTCCCTGAAGCTTTTGTTGTAAGCGAAATAGTGTTTTCACTAAGAGCTTGAGGGATCCATTCTGAGAATTTCGATGACCAAACTTTTTTAGACGTCCCTGTTTTAAAATCATATATCACGCCGTCCACACCAGAAGATTGTTTTAACAAGTAAAATATTTTTTGTCCTGAAGATATAGGAGAAGCAAAAGTTAGGTTATTTGTCAGAAGCTTTGTTTCAAGAGTTGCGTATTTTGCAGAATCTCCCAAAAGAAGAGCTGGCTTTTTAATACTCGCGACAACATTTTCAACAATACCGTCTTTAAGATATCTCATGAGCAAGAAGCTTTTTGTATTATCAAAATAAGACTCATATACTCTGGCCACCTGAGAACTAGTAACTCTAGCAAGTGGCTCATTTGGCTTTATCGCCTTATCAAAAATATATCCGTTTGATCTATCTACAAAGCGTACGAGTTCTACAGTTTCCTTCAGAGGAGCTTTCGCAACCTTTGGCACTATACCTTGGAATTCATTAAGCTTCTTGTACATCATCGGACCCACAACTCCGTCCGGAGTTAGACCGCTTTTGTCCTGAAACTCAATGACTGCATTTTTTAAAGTTGTGTCAAAAGCGTTGTCTATAGCTAAAGACGGCGAAGGATCTTGTCTATTTAAGACAGTTTTTAAATCTACAACTTCTTTTCTGTCGTCTCCAAATTTAAGAGACGGATATCCTGTAAAATCATACCCTTCTACTAAGTTCGCAGAAACTTCTTCTGGAACTATTATTTCTCTTTCTATATAAGTAAAGGTGGCGCCAGATACAGGCTCTTCACTTATTTTTTGAACTATTGGAGAATCTTCATTTGAAACAAAATCAACCCGAACAGGAACGGCTCCGCCCTCTTCCCCTTCTTCACCTTCTTGAGAACTGTTATTTCCCCCACCAGAATTATTCCCACCGCCCAAAGAAGTATCTTCTGAATTTATCCCAAAAGGATTTTCAATATTCGTCTGTATTTCCAGCGCATCTTTTTTGTTTTTTGCGCGAACTAAAATAATACCTAAAATAACAAGGCCGATAGCCAGAACTGAAACGAGTAATATTTTAAAAAGTTTTTGTGACATATTATGGGTTAACTTTTATTAGGTGTGTAATTCTGTTTTTTCCGGAATAAGAGCTAAGTGCGGATTTCTTAATATTCGTATTTGTTGTAACAGCTCCAGCAGATTCTGCAATTTGTCCGTTTCCATAATAAATCACAACGTGACCGTCCCAAACCAGTATATCACCCGGAACAAATGTATAAGGCGTTCCCTGGATTGTTATACTTTGACCATCAGAAGATAAATTATTCATCTCTACGGGCACAGCATTTGGGCTAGAAGTCATGCTTGAGGTTCCTGAAAAAGTAGGAAGGCCTGAGCAGCGTCTAACTTGATTAACAAAACCTGAGCAATCAAGACAGACTGATGAATCTGGGCAAAAAGATCGGCACGGCACTTGACCGGTCGGGCCCTCGCACATATACGGACCATTGGATTGCTCTCCTGGACTTAATCTAAATTGACCACCTGGCGGAAGAGATGCACCCTTTCCACCCCAACGGTATGTAGTCTTGCCTTGAAAACTATCAATAATACTTGCAACAGAAGAAGATCCCCCGCCCATTGGACACTGGAGCCCGATATTGGGCAGTGGTTCATACCCTGTTATTGTTCCGGAAGAATTAGTTTGAGAATTAGAAGACCAAGAATCTGCATCTCCTATTGATAGCTCTACTGTTGGTATCTTAATATTCAAATCCTCTGCAAGCTCTGGGTTTATTGTGTTTAATATAACCCAAGCACCCAGCGCCAAAACAAGTCCTGTTATTGCATTTACTATGTAACTTTTTCCTTTTCCTTTTTCTCCAAAAGACTCAGATGTTAGATATGTTATACCTCCAACAACAATCATTATCAGCGCCAAAAGTCCTGCGATAACTATAAGTATCGTGAACAGAGATTCCAGCCATTGTCCGACGTCTGGGTCTCCTGTGAATCCTGGAAGAGGCGCCAATGGAGTGGTTGAGTATTCACCTGAAACCACGCCACCGGTGTTTAAAACACCAGTTGTTGTTATATCTATAGTTGTATTGTCCGTACTACAAATACCACCATACGGTAAAGGGTTTGGCGCCTGACCATCACCAACAGGGCATCCAAGTTGCCAGTACGTTTGACATGAATAGTCACATTCATACATTAGCCCACTACCATTTTGAGATAGGTTAAAAATTTCTGGTGACCCTGTTATGCTGTCGTTAAATATTTTAATTGCAATTATACAGTCCTCTATTCCTGCCACCGCCTCACACCCCTCTAAATCTCCGCGCTCACCAACCATAAGAGGTATTGAAAGGTCGCTTGTTGTAGACTGGAAATCGGCAGAGCCATTTGGCGACGAAGCAGTATCAGTAAATGCTATTTTTATTTCTTGTATTGGGACCACCTCGATACCAGATGATAATATTGTACTAAATTGAACATTTTGCAAAAGGACTCTAAATATATTTCCGCTTGTTGTATTACAATCTATAGTTTTTACATCTAGATACACAAAGGGTCTAGGATCATCCTCATACTGATTTATGGTAAACCAACCCTGGGGTCTAATAGACGTCTGACCAGACACTATCTCGCAAGCCTCTACTGATGAGACTCCAAAGAAAACAAAAAATCCCGCAAGGAAAATAAGGACCGTGAAAAGACTCTTAATAAAACTATTCATTTGCTGTAATATTTAATCTCAAAGGTCTTGAGTTTTCTTGTAATAACTCTGTCTTGTTGTTTGTTCTGAAATTTAAATCTACTGAATTAACATTTTTAGCAACGTCAAGGAAAATCATATTAGGAAAATCTGTAGCAAAAACTCTGCCGCCAACTTTCCACTCAGTCAGAAGTGATGAGTCTTTGAGATTCTTTGTGAAAATAAAATATGGCTCAGCTATTATGTTTATTTTTCTTTTATTGAAATTTTGATCTGTTTTAACAGCTTTGTTATATAGAGGTCCGTAGGCGGAGCTGTATTCATAAAAATGCACCTCACTACTACCCGGGGTGATCGTCACACTCTTTTCTAAAGATCTAGAAAGTCCGGCGGCCGAAACCCGAACTGAGTTTTGTTTGTCTAAAATACCAGGAGAATAAAGGAAGCTGTTTTTTCCGTAACCTGATTGGCCGGCAAAATTAGATCCGTCTTTTTGCCAAGAGTATACGAAAGTTTCCGGACTAGGAACAAGACCTTTACTGTTTGCAATCTGAGGAATAGCCACAACCTTTATTCTGGACTGTTTTATAGGGATTATCTTACCTTTGTAAAAAGGTGGCTCATATCCACCGACAACCTCCCAGAGAACATCCATGGAAGACGAATTTATTTTTATAGAAGATTCTAGACTGCCCCCATTTATCTTGGCTATACTTTTTATAGTATTTCCATTTTCGCCAATAGAGAAAGAAAAGTTTTTTATTCCCTTTCCTTTGCTTTCTAGCTTTCCGTCTTTATACCAAGAAATTTCTGAGTTATTTAGATCAAGACCAAAAGAAGAAACAGAGACGGAAACCATCTCGCCAGGAGAAGGATAGCTTGGAGAAGATTTAAGCTCTAGAGACTGAGCGCCCACAAAAAAAGGCAACGCAAAAATAACAAAGGCTGAGAATATTATTTTTTTTGACAAAATGCCTTTCATAATAGTTTAAAA
>JAUPVY010000047.1 GCA_030916785.1 Patescibacteria group bacterium | reverse complement strand
TCTTTACTTTACTTTACATTTGGTGAAAAGTAAATAAGTATGTAAACTGTATATATGTCTATGGGTAACCTAAAAATAATTTGCTTAATTCTCCTTACTTCTACGGTCTTTTTATCGTTATATGTATTATCAATAAATAAAAGCAAGTTAGATATTGAAGAAGAATCGTCTTTTCGACTGATTGATAATGATACAGAATACACGCCAAATAATACAGAAGAGATTACTGAAGAATCAACTCTAAACATGGGACCAGTTCAAGATTACCTTTTAAAAAGTGGGTGCGATTACAGTATGTCTAATAATGCATATACCAACTGCGCTGAAGATGCTTTAAATAAAATAAAAGAAGAAAAAATAAACGATTTTAAAAAATTAAAGGAGTTAATGAATGGTCGAGAGGATAATGTTCTAACTTCTAACCAAGAAGAAAACCAGAAGATTTATGACTGGTATGATTCTTCCGAAAAAGCCAACAACCTAAGATGTTTATCTTCTGTATTTTGGACAAAGGCTGGCTCTGGCTATGATGGAAACCTTTTTAGATGTGAAATACTAGAAACAATGACAGATATTGAGTTGATAAATGAGAACTATGCTGAAATAAAAGAGTGGATTGACACAATGGATATTATTTAAAAGACAGTTTATGATTAAAAATATAATTATTTTTTTGATAGGAATAACATTAATACTAACTACCTTTTATTGGTATTTAATTCGCCCAAATACATTATCAAAGGACATGTGTGAATCAACATACAGATACCACCAATCAAGCACAGATGGTGTTCCATTTAATTACCACACTGCTTTTGGTGCAACTGGACCGATTACAAAATTTGAAAGCAAAAAAGAGGCTATTGAATCTTGTATGTACTTCCATAAAAAAATGTACAGATCTTCTATTCCTTTCTATTTATTTTAGGAAATATTACCAACAAATTTCTGGTTCAAAATCATATTTAGTCTTTAGATATTCTTCAACTTCTTTATAGGAGCCAATCTCATCTATCAGACCCTGCTCAAGAGCCATTTCTCCAAGCATTGAAGACCCGTCGGCAAGCTCTCTAACCTTCTCTATTGGTAAGTTTCTGTTTACAGATACAGCTTTTACAAACTCTTCGTGGATAATATTCAAATCTCTTTCAAATAAAGCCCTCTCTTCTTTGGTTAAGGGTTTTTGTTCGTTTCCAGAATCTTTGAACTTTCCTGTAGATAAGCTATTCCATGTATAACCTTCTTTTTCATTTAATTTTGAATCATCTAGATATGACATGGTTACTCCGATACTTCCAATATCTGACATCTTTGACGCGAATATTCTGTCTGATGCACTCGCAACCCAATAAGCTCCTGAAGTACCACCTTCTCGTATCATGGCAATAACTGGCAAATTGTAATCCGTTATCATATTAGATAACTCTTCTGAGGCTACAGGCGATCCACCATAAGAATCAATCTCTATCAAAACAGCTTTTACACTCTCATACTCAGGACTTTCTTCTATTTCCTGTAATTCACTTATTATATTTTCGCCTGAGGCGTAGTCACCTTCTTCATTTTCTAAAGGAACATAAGTAAATATTTCTCCATGCAAATTTATACCAATAACATTACATGAATTATCTGCGTACAGCTCTCCTGTTTCTGGATCGTATGTTCCTTGATCATAGATAGTGACTCTCTCAAGTCTTAATATCAATAAATAGTAAAGAACAAGACCTATTAAAAGGAAGAGAAGTATTCCGATTAGTATTTTTGCTCTTTTTGTCATAGATTCAGTATATCTGTCAAAACAAAAATACCCAAAACTGGGGATTAGTTTTTAGTTGAAGTTGTATCAGGACTAATATATATTTAAATTATGAAAAAACTATTCCTACGAATCAAATATGCCCTCAAGGCAAAAGAACCAGCACGAAAAGGTATGGTTAGACTTTATGCGGGAAAATGTTTAGATTGTGGTGATGACAGATGGTATCAGCTATGGAAACAGGATTACTGCCTAAAATGTGGGGGCAAGAAGTATAGATGGAACTCTGCGATGTGGTGTGGAACTCTTCCTGAAGATATAGACTCAGAATAGGTAGAAATTTATAAGTTAGTAAAAAGATGTATATTTAGACAAATACTAAGAGCTTTTAGCTAAGCCCAAGAATAAACAAACTGACTTAATTCAACGAAACCAATTCAGATATTCTACTAAACTCTAATTCCCTTTTAATTTGAGCCCAATTCAGAGTTCTAAACGTGTCCACTAAGGGGAGCATAGTAGAAAAAACGGAGTTAAATAGCTCTGTTTTTTCTTTTGGGCCTTTATATACAGCACAGTTTCTGGGTTCGAACTTTTTTATTTTCGACCAAAGCGAACAGTTTAGTATTTATTTAAATCGTACTTTTGAAATATTTCCATTTTCATAAAAAAGAGCCGCTCCGCATCGCGGAACGGCTCCAGTCCTCATAAGGACTATTTCTTACGTAACAGTTCTCGTTTTTCTTCGGGTGAAAGTTTTTCCCAGTCTTTATCTAGGACGACCTCCCTCTTCTTGTCTTCCACCCTTTGAACAACAGAGTCCTGCCTTGCAATGGTTACTTCTAAGGCAGGGTTTTTCACCAGATTGATGCTACGGTTGTCGAACTTACGTATCTCAACCTCAGCATGATCTTCTACCTCGATGAAAGATATTGTGACTAGGTCACCGACCTTACTGAGACAGAACTCGCTCGACACAGAGCTCGAGCCGAAAAATTGACGGCTCTGGTCTTCAACCATTAGATAGTACAGCGTGTTGCCGTTTGAAACCTCCGAATTGAATCGAGAGATCTTTCCGGTAACTGTCAGCACTTCAAGATTGCTAACCCCTCCAATCGAGGCATTCCCTCGACTGTTCATCTTGATGGCATAGTTACGAAGAGCGCTCAGTCGGTCAACTCCCACTCCGTAAATGTTGTGGTCGTACACGTTGACGAGCGCGATCATCTTCATAAGCCCAGCACCATCCTTAAGAAGGAACTCATAAGTGGCGTGACCACCCACATTGTAGGTGATACCTTCACTGCCAATATATCCCTTCTCTTGAACAGCACCTTGCGCAGATCGGCGTGCAGCCTCTTCTGTCGCGCCAGCTTGTTGTATCCACGTAGCCTCCTTGGTGCGACAGTTGATCATCATGAATCCGGTCGTACCCTCGTCAGCCCCAGAAGACTGCAGTCCGAGATAGTAGTACATGTGACCGTTACTACCCATGACAACGGTTGATCCATCTGCTGGGTGGAGCTTACCGGTTCCAGCCCAATTGATGTAACCATTTACGTAATCACCCCAGTAGTAAACTTGTTCCCTTACAAAGGATTCGGGGTGAATACGGTCGGTCCATGAAGGAGCGTCTTCTACGGAGTATTCTTCAATTTTACCCGTAGCGGGGTCAACGACCAAAACTCCTTTTGCTTCATCTCCACTAAAGCCCACCTCTGTGTCGTAGACGGTAACGGTCCAGTATGGCTCCCAACTGTCGTTCACCTCAAAGGTGTAGTCAGTGAGCCCTACCGCACTGTATCCATTTGTATACAGGTGTCGCTCCAAATAGTCCCCGAAAAAAGCTTCATGCTGGTACCTTATGTTGATATCCTTTCCATCTGGAGTTTTGGTAACAAGCCTGTGGTCACGCTCATCTGTTGCGTTGACAACCACGAAACCGGGAGTTCCGTTATTACCTTTCCATTTGAAAAATCCGGAATGGACCAGTGGTGCGATCCAATACAGCTGTCCGTTGACAGACTGCATGTAGAAATCACCCAACTTACAACGACTACCGAGTCCTGGATCTTCACCTAGAACCTTATCGCCGATGCGGTTCGCAATACCTTGGTCAACCGTTATCATCTGCTCGGGTGAAATGGGGGCAACATTTGCGGCGAACTCTTCGATTGTTATCTCACCGATCAAGCTCTTGTAGGAGCTCTCGTTGATCAAACCCCAAGTACCGAAAACTCCGATCAACACCATCACCAAGAATGTACCTACGGCTAAGCCAAAATGGACAAATTTTTCACCTGATTCTTCGTTGATCAGGGCAATGAACCCAAGAACCGCAAAGTAGACCACCGCATATATGTACACCCCGACACCATAGGTGAAAGAGAGTACTGGCAAGAACAGCGCGTATCCAAGGAATCCCCAAACAAGGGTCCACAAGATCTGAAGGAAAATTTTCATCGTCTTTCTGTTTTTTTGTTTTTCGACCAGAATTGGCCTAGCTTGCGTTTAAGCAAGTTGCTTTATTAATAAGTTTTACAAACAAAGCAACTTACTTAAACAATCTAACTTTTTATATGTAAAGAACTGATTATTTATTAGCACATTTTACTAAAAAAGTCAATATTTTATACCTCTACCCCTCTCGCTACTTCTCGAACCTCGTCCCACATTCGGAGCATAAAACAAATATAAAAAAGTCCGGCACTGTCTGGGCTTTTTTAAGGTGTTGACAAATTTAAAAAAATCAGTAATCTTATAAAAGAAAAGAACCTAAAATAAGACACGCAGATGAACCGCTACCATCAAATCCACGCTGACATCAGTCTTCCCACTAAACACAACCTCCTAACGAAGATCTTATCGAAAGACAAACTCTTGGATATTCATAAGCTTATCGGTGTTCAAGAGCTTTCAAGAATTGCGGGAGTAAGACATGATAAACATAAACCCAACTGGGAAGCCGCATCGGAACAAGAGGCACGAGATCTTGGTGTGATACGTAAAGCAATTACTCAGGTGACGGGGAAACGTAGACCCTGGATTATGGGATTCGCTTCTGAATTTGCTACTGCGCTAATGACTGCATGCCAAGATCCAGAGAGCTGAACAGCCCTCTACCGCACTCACTCAACAGGAAACCCCTGCTTGCAGTGGGTTTTTTGTTTTTAACCCCCTTCAGTCACCTCACAAACCTCCGCCCACATTCGGAGCCATGAAAAAACACCTTGTTAGTCAGGGTGTTTTTTCTATACCTTTCTAGGAGTTCGAACATGGTATACTGAAATAATGAAAGACATTAAACGAAGCTTTGATATA
>JAUPVY010000046.1 GCA_030916785.1 Patescibacteria group bacterium | reverse complement strand
ACTACTAAATCCCCCGAAGATGAAGAAGGTTTTTCAGAAACAGAAAATACTAGTGGGGTTATTTTGGTATCTACTTTTGTTCCATTGCCGTCATTTATTAAAACCTGTACATCTTTTAAATCAACAGTTCCCTTTCCTATTTTTTTTGATTTAAAAACCAATGAAAAGATGTATTTATCTCCACCCGAAAAACCCCCAGCCGTAATACCTGAAAACACAACAGATTCACCCGAAGTTATTTTAGGTTTTTCTATCCAGAAATTGATAGAAGAATTTCCATCTCTTACCTCTTTTAACTCAAGTATATCTACAGGAAATAAAACCTCGCCTTCAATTGCATTTACAGACACGTTTTCGGTATCAACAAAAACCTTTACCAAAAATTCTTCATTTATTCCAAAATTACTTTTCTGTGTATCAAAAAAAATCTCTGCAGAAAATGACACGGCTGGAAAGAGCGATGTAATTGCAATCAATAAAATAAATATTTTTTTGTTTAAATTATTCATATTTTTATACTAATCCTACCCTGTCCAGTAATAAGCCATGATACTGAAGTCAACTAAATCCACCTTACCATCACCATTTAAGTGTTTTTTCTCTCGTGGTATAAACTCTGTGCTTAGAGTGCGTTTATACCAATAAGCAGCTATAGAAAAATCCACCAGGTTACATCGGCCATCTTCATTTAAGTCACACTTGGTAACCTTTTCGACAGGTTTTGCTGTAACATTTTTCGTACCAACTTTAAACCCGACAGTATTACTAAAAGAACTAATTTCTCCCCCTAATGATGCCTTAGATTTTGTGGTGTGATTACCTATTTCAAGAACAGACGTGTCAAAACTTCTTAAATAAATACCATCTTTATCACTTGAAACTTTTTCAAAAAATTCATTCTCCGAGTTAACATTAATAATAATTTCAGACGAAGGTGAACTCTGTCCAAAAATAATTATATCGTCTCCTCTTTTTACCTCACTTTTATCTACTGCTATAGTGGGTGCAATAAATATACCACTTATCCTAGTCAAAGCTCCTGATGTTATAGATATAGAAAAAGTAAAATGACTTGAACGAAGACCACTTTTATCTTCTCCATAGACAGAAAATGTATAATCACCAGGAGTTAGATTACTAATTTTAGCCTCAAATTTACTGTCAGGACCAGCTATGGTGCTTAGAGCCAGTTGACCATCTTTTAGAAATGTAACCTTGCTTAGTGGATAGGCTCTACCAGAAAAAATTACACCTGTTTCGGAAACAGTTATTATTCCACCCCCACCACCTCCACCCCCACCCCCACCACCTCCGGAGGGAGGTGTAATAGGACCAGAAGGAGTTGCTGAAACCTCAGTAGAAGTAGCTATGGAGTTACCAAAAAAGTCCTTAACTAATATGACAAAATAATATGTAGTGGAATTAGTCAGCCCAGTTCTTATGGAAGAATTAACGTTACCAAGTGATGTATATGTATAAGGTCCACCAGAAACAGTAGCCTGGCCTACGCTATACCCAGACGCAGACCATCCTAAATAGCCGGTGGATAATGTCCACGATAGTGAAACTTGCCCATTACCGGGTGTGGTAGAAACAGAAGGTGTGGACGCAAAAGGAAAATATAAAAACCCTGAGTTATCTCCAAAAGACAAAGAAGTGCTAGTTCCTATGGACATCTGAGATATAACCCCAAAAAGCTTAAAATTGGAAGACGACCCATAACCACCAGCGTTCATAACCGGATCTATTACTTTATAGCTCGTAGAAGTAAATTCTTGAGAAAAAACTGTCTTTATACAAAAAAATAAAATCAGAGAGAAAAACCAGATTATTTTTTGTAAATTTTTAAAATACATAATAAATAATGAAAGAATTCACTACTTATTATAAACCAAAAATTATTTTTAACAAAACGTAATTTTTAAAATAATTATTGAGATACTGTTGGATTTGTAGTGTTAATTGGAGCCACTTCAACTATTCTGTCAGCAGTAGGATTATAAAGTACAGCTTTTCTTGAATCAGAGAAAATCAATACCTTGTCACCCTTTTTTGCGTTCATAAAGAACGGCTGATCCTTTAGTTTTTCTGGATCAGAGACTGTTGCCATAGTAGGCACTTCACCTTCTGGCAATACCATGTGTTTGCTGACCATACGGATAACTTCTGCTAGTTGTTTTTCTGGATTTTCCGGTATATTAGTTTTTGTTTTTTGATAAAAATAATATGTAGTACCCATAGCCAAAACAAGAAGAAAAACGAGTACAACTACTAGATACTTAGTTTTTGATTTTTCTGAGTGCATATTTTGTTCCATAGCAATTCAATTATATCATAAATTATTAATCTTCAATCATTTCCTCGTATATCATGAGAGAAATATCACTGATTATTTTTTCTAAATCAGTATATTCATAACCCTCAGTCATTATACAAAACACATACGGTTCTTCGTAATTCTTTGCATACACTATTCCACACTCATGGAGTTGTCTTTGAAAAACATCCCCTGTCACCATATTTATATCGGTTCTCTCTGCAAATTTATGTGCTACTAATGTATCGGTTGGTAATTTTGCCACTGCACCATTTTTGTAGTTAGTTTTAGTTAGGATAGAAAGAGCCTCATCCGAATACTCCTTTGTTAAATATGAAGCATTATAAAGAATACGAAAAACGTTAGCATATAATCTAGCAGTTATGAAATCTTCTTTTTCACCCGTAGGTTTGTACAACTGAATACCGAGCGCCTCCATAATTCTATCTAGAAATCCTTCCGGATAATAATTAAAAAGCAATTGTGCAGCAGTATTGTCAGAGTAAACCACAGAACGTCTCATCAATTCTCTTAAAGAGTACGATGATCCAACTTTTAGAGACTCAACGGGTTTTATCACTTGATCCTCATAAAAATTCTGTTCGCCAGAATAAAATATTTCTTGATCTAATATTCTTGGTTCCACTTCTGCAAGTTTAAAACCACCGACAAGAATAGGGATTTTTAATAAACTGGCTTGATGATAAGTGTCTCCATCATCAACACCGACAAATCTAGCTGTTTTTAAATCTCTCACAAAAACAGAAACTCTCTTTGCTTTACCTGTTTTTTTGATTCCTTCTATAACAATCTCTAATTTGTTTTGCAAACCCAAGAGTCTTTCAAGTTTGTCGTCATACAAATCACAATTCAAGTTTGGTTTTATAAAATGAAGCTTCGAAATACAATTTTTTTTGTCCTTATAGTTGTGAATTTTGTAACCAAAGAAAACTCCCGCGCCAACAACCAAGATCATAACCACACATAATATAGTTTTATTTTTTCTCAGATTTTGCAAAAAATTCATTATCGTGACTTAAATTAAGGATTACTTGTCTCTATAACAGGCTCTATCTGCGGAGGTTCTACTGGAATTACTTCTGAAGTAGCCCCCTCTTGCTCTGGGACCTCTACCACAACAGACTCTTGAACCACAACTGTGTCTGACTCCATCAATTCATCTACTATAATAGCATTGCCTGTTGTTGTGGCTGTTTCAATAGCGGTTGTTGGGGTTGTAGTGGATTCTCCACTTATAATAACATTTTCTAAGACTGGTGCCACTTCAGGTGTAGTTGTAGCTGTATTTGCTTCTTCAGTTGTTGTAATAGGTAATATATCTTCAGAACGAGAAGTAAATTCTTTTGAATCCTTTATGGCCAAGGCGATCCAGTTGAACACGATGTCTCTATTGGTTTGTTTGTTGAGTCTCACAGTAAATCCTTTTGTATCCCTCTTTGTTATTACGAATTGTATGTTTTCATTAAACATCGCTTCTATCTCTTCCTCGTTGGTTGTTGTGGCAAAAGCAATAGAAGTTGAGATTATTGGGGCTTCAACATATTCTCTATCAAACACAACATCTACTGACTTAGCACCTTTCTTAACAGTAGCTGTTCCACCAGTGTCAGAAGTAAAGTAAGGTCTGCCGAAGAACGTTACATCTCCGAGCATAGACAATGTTGTGCTTGCGTTTCCAATAGAATCTACCTCGAGTCCGCCTGTAAACACAGCTGTACCTGTTACAGACAGCCCACCTGCACTTATCTTACTTGCCACAATTTCACCGGCAAAGTATGCGTCACCATTTGTATCAAAACTGATAACTATATCATTTTCCAAATCAACCACTTCTGGTACAACCTCACTTACCATTGTTTCTGTAGTACTTGCCACCGCTTCTGTACTTGTAGCGAGAATTGAATCTGTTGTAGTGGCCTCAGTTGAGGTAGAAACAATAGAAGATATTATATTTGCTACAAGAGTAGAAGAAGCTACTTCCTCACTAAATATTTTTCTTTTTACTCCATGTATGACTAATTTTCCATTGTTTAGAGTCATCTTTAGACCATCATTACTCCTGATTTCATTTGTTGTTATAGTGTTTGAAACCAAAGCCTTTGTCTGTATCGCGTTAGAAATAAACTCTGGAGAAATTATTTGGGATACAGCAGTTAATCTGTCTGTAAACAATTCTGACTGTGACACAACTCCTTTTTCTCTTTCTGCTTTGAGTTCAGCTAGGAATCCTAATATCTGTTCATTTCTTGAGCCTACTCCAATAGAACCGTTTTCAACAATACTATTTATTGTATTTTCTGATGATTCTGACAATTCTGGCTCTAGACCTGTTTCCAAAGCCAAAGCTTTGGCCCTCTCTGCCTTGAGCTCTGTCCAATCACTCATAGCCAAATCCACTGACTGTCCACCATAATCTATCAAATTAACAAACATCATTATTGTTGTACATTTTCTACCAGCAACATAAACATCACTAGCTGGACAGTCTGTAAGTTTAGCTGGATCAATAGACTCAAGTGCCTTACCCAAAACTCTTCCAGATAGAGTTGCCTTCATTGCGTGCCCCGGAACACTTGATGTAGTCAGATAATCTCCAACTCTAATCATGCCGTTTTCTGTTGAAACTTTTACTGGTACACGACCGATAAGACCGATTGGATATGAGTTTTCAGTATATGCACCAGAAACAAATCCAGGATCAGTTGAAACAACTCCAACCAAGTTTGCTTCATATTGATATCTTGATTTCTTGACTGCATGGT
>JAUPVY010000045.1 GCA_030916785.1 Patescibacteria group bacterium | reverse complement strand
CTGGTGATCGGGCGGGGGATTGCGGTGGGTTAATGGAGCCAGTACGGATTGAAAAAGAAGGAAAAGAATATGTGATTATACACAAATGCCATAAATGTGGAATGGAAAAGAAAAACAAAGCGGTTAAAGAAGATAATTTCCAGATGATTGTTCAGATTTCTGCTGAACATGCCCAAAAATAACCTAATTATTTTGTAATTGCATCGGTTATGAGTTTGATGAGTGTTCCTTCTATTGTCTTTTGAAACGTTTGAGTAACCACGGAGGGATTTTGGGTAAATAAAGCATCTATATCACCAGTCGTTTCCTCTGATAGACTTCTGTTTACATGCGATATGGTTATTGCACGTAAATCGCGATCACTGGTTGATTGTCCATCTGAAGCGGTAGTGATCATACCGATAACATGGCCATATCGGTCAATAACTGCCCCGCCCGACGCACCTTTTTGTGAGAGGACTGTTCCGCCAACCGAAATGAGGTCTAATGTGCTTGTAGAATCACTGTAGGTATATGCTTTTTGGACAGTTGTAATCGCACTTGCAACACTTAAATCTTGTAACACTGATATACCACCAAGAAATCCTGCGGGGTAGGAGATAAGAATAACCGGCTCAGCATCGATGTTGTTCCGTGTATCAAGAGTAAGATAAGGAAATGTGTTCGGTAGAGGTGATTTGTCTGTGGTGCCTGTTATATGTAAAAATGCGTAATCATATTGTCCTGTTCCTTTTGGGTTAGTGTCCTTTAACAATGTTTTATTTTGTTCAACCCATCGCGGAGAAATATACATTAATTCTAGCGTGTATCGTGGGTATGCTGGGCTACCTGTGCGCACAACACATTGAACAAAACCATTTTCACGGAAGTTACGTAGTAGCATGTATTGTCCAACGTGTGCGTTTGTCAGGATAATCCCTCGCGGATCAATCATGATACCGGTTGCTGTAATGGGGGACAATTCATTTCCTTTTGTTGTACAGAGAATGTTGACGATTGATTGCCGGGATATGTTGTTAATACGCTCAAAATCTGGTGGTGGTTCTGGTGTTGGTGAGGGAGTTGAAGTCACCGTACTGCTTGCAATAGGTGGTGTGATTGGCAGGGGTTTTTTGGTGGAGGTTGATTGTTTTATTTTGGTGCTGGTAGCGATGGTGATTGTTGTTGTTGCCTGTGTTGTGCTGGCAACGAGAGGCGAGGTGTCGGTACTTGTAGCAACGGGTTGTATTTGCTTGATTGGTTGTGGTGCGTGAAGTGGGGTAGTTTGAATAAACCATATAAATATGGCTCCAAAAATTATTAATAATAGGTTTGTTCGTAGGATCATGAGAAATTAATTATATCATATGGTGAATATCGTATACCCATGTATGGTATGTATGATATACTATGGGCAGTACATTTTATGTATTATCCAGAAATAAAACAAAAAGCAATTGATTTAAGGAAAGAGGGTTATTCATATAATTACATTATTAAACATGTTCCGGTTACAAAAAGTACACTAAGTGAATGGCTCCACAACATCCCGTACACAGCAAATAAATATACTATTGAAACAATCGGGAACGCTCGAATTGCTTCTGGTAGATACAGGCATCAGATAAGGGTGGATAGTTTAGAAAAGGCCAAACAACAAGCAAAAAAAGACATAGGTTCTCTTTCTGAAAGAGATGTTATGATGTTGGGGTTAGGAATTTATATTGGTGAAGGTGCTAAAACGGCTGGAATAACTAGAATAATTAACTCTGATCCAAAAATAATTAGACTTGCTATAAAATGGTTACAGATTTCTTTTGGGGTTAAGAAAAAACAAATTAAGATAAGATTATTCCTATATCCAGATAGCGAGGAAATAAAATCTATAAAATATTGGTCAAAATCATTAAATATCCCAACAAGTCAGTTTTTCAAACCGACAATTGACAGAAGAATGAATAAGAAAATATCAAATCACAACAAACTGCCTTATGGTACAGCCCATGTTACCGTTAACAGTTTGGGGGATAAAGAATTTGGTGTCTATCTAAGTCGTCGAATAACGGCTTGGATTAATTTAGTTTTATGATATTATGGTGAGCAATGCGGGTATAGTTTAGTGGTAGAATGACACACTTCCAATGTGTAGACGCGGATTCGATTCCCGCTACCCGCACCAGAAAGGAAATTTCAAGCGGTTTTGGTTCGCTTTGCTCGGCGACCAATTTGCATTCAATTTTGGGGGAAGAAAATTTTTTAATCATATGATATACGAATCAAAATCCGGTTTCATTTTTGAAAAGTGTAAATTTTGCCAAAAGTCATTAAATGAAATGGAAAAGAAATTTTGCGATGAGAAAACTGTAGAAACCGGATTTTTCCACCAAATTTGTAGTGGCTGTTTGGATACGAAATGTAATGGAGCATATTCCGCAGTATCTTAAATATGACTAACGAACTTTGGATATTTATAATCTCGATAATTGCATCTTTAATAATCCTAAAGAAGAGTTTTGATTGGGACGCTCTGTCTTGGGGAATTTTAGCCGTCGTTGGTCTTTTTGGGTTTTTGTTCTTCGGATTTTTCGGCCTCATCGGCAGTCTTATCTTTGGAGTAATCTTAAATTTCTTTCTTGGCTCAATTTCTTGGGTGGTGATGAGATTGTTCGATGTGGGGTTAGTAAAGCGAAAAAATCGTGAACTAATTGCTAAAGGATTTATAGCCGAACATAAGAAAGAAATTTTTGAGCAATTTAAGAAACACGATGGGGTTATGGATTTGGCGAGAAGGGCGGGTTTCTTTTCTAATCTCTCCGAAAAACAAATAGGAGATAGTAGCCGCGAATTTGGAGAAATGTATTCTGAAAAAACTCTCATAGATGCATATAGTGGGTATATAAACGAAATTTTCGCTGAAGCAAACAAACTGGAAAATCCAGTTAAGCGGCACCGATGGGATACTGGATCAGCTGGCTTACGAGAAAATTTCGTGCGGGGTGGACAAAAATGGATTGAGAAACCATTTATGGATTCTCGTCCGCCTTTTCCGTCGAGCGGTCCAGAAACGACGGGGATTAAGAGAAAATTTGTTGAGTTTTGTGAGAATGTTATTTTTGATAATCCTGAACGGGTTGGTATTGTTCGGAATCATTAGTCCTTAATGTCGCCAAAGAAAAACTTGAAATTATCAGTGGTGTGGCTCTACCGTCTTTCCGAATTTTCGCGGAGGGACCTCCCCGCTGCCACAGGCGGCGAAATACGTTCGGACTAATTCAAGAATACTGCACCAGAATAATGCAAACCTAATGCGTTTTTGGTAGGATAAGTTTATGACAGGAGAAGATATCATCAATCTTATTAAACGGGATAAAAAAATGATGAGTATTATTTTTCGTGCCTCGGATCTTGGTCTGAAAGATTGGTTTATTGGTGCTGGATTTGTCAGGAACAAAGTTTGGGATTATTTGCATGGGATTGAAAAAGAGGGTGTAGAAACTCATGATATTGATTTGGTTTATTTTGATCCAAATGGTAATAATGAATATGCTGATGATAAACTCTCTCAACAACTGAAAGTGGAAACTGGGATTGATTGGGAACTGGTAAATCAGTCATATGCTCATGTTTGGAAAAATTTACCGCCATATACATCTACAGAAGATGCTATTACTTACTGGCCAGAAACTGCAACATGTATTGGTGTGACATTAGACGAAAAAAAAGAATTAAAACTCATTGCTCCGTATGGTATTGATGATCTTGTTAATTTAAGGATTAGAATGACTCCTAAGTTTCCTGAAGGGGTGGAGAGGGTAAAAGAAAGAGTGAAAAATAAAAAATGGTTGGAAAAGTGGCCTAAATTAAAAGTTACATATTAAAATTCGGTTCTAACATCGTGCAATAACCTGCATAAAAAGCCAATTTTTTAAGTGAAAAACCTTTCTTGTGTTCTTAATACTTCCGTTGTAGTATTCGTCTTGGAGGTATTATGTCTGGTGATAAGGGTGAATACGTCTTAGGGGGTCGTGCTTATGATCCCCAAAAAACGGAAACGGAATGGGACAAGTATAATGAAGGGTGTTTCAATGTAGGGCTTGGTAGTTTGACAGATGATACTGTTGCTATTCAAAAAAGCGACGAATTCGTCCAAAGAGAGTTTCAACGGTTGACGCCCGGAAAGAAACTCGTTGTTGCGTTGTGGCGCAACAATAGGATAGTAAAAAACTATCCAGCCCAGGTCAAAGAATAATCAAACTGCCTCTGACAGTAAGGTTTCAGAGGCAGTTTTCATTTGCGTTTTAATTAAGAAAAGAAATTCAGACAGTTGAGGGTGCTCTCAGAAAATATGGAGCAAAATTAATATATAAATAATCAAGTTCCCTTATTTTTGTTGCTCGCGTAAATTTGACAAATGAATATTCACATGTTATCTTTGCTCCGGAGGATTAATGCGACTAGAGAAGTTTTTTTTGAAGAGAGTTCTGCTGTACGTTGTTTATGTTTATCTGCTGTCCTCGGTTTGTGGGTATTTAACCCAACATATGTTGGGGAAAGTACATATCGACGCAGACATATTCAAGATTATGCAATTGAAATGGTCTCTTCTTTTTTATTTGCCCTGCTGGGCATTTCTAGAAGAGGTGATGTTTCGTTTTCTGCCATTTTTGATCATCTTCTTGCCGAAATATGAGTTTTCTGGTAAGCAGATTTTTTCAATTGTTGTCTTGTCATCATGTATTTTCGGGTATATGCACGGTGATTACAGGGCAATATTTATCCAGGGGGTTGCAGGTGCTTATTTTTCTTTGATTTTTTGGCGGTACTCGTTCCGTCTAAAAAACTGGAGAGGAATGATGAACGGATTGGTTGCTAGTACAATAGTTCATCTCCTCTGTAATTCATTCATCTTTTTGCTTTTGTTTGTTGGTCAGTGGCTTCGCGATGATCTTTATCGCTAAGCCATTTCTTTTATCAAAATTCTCCATGGAAAACTCTGTTGTCAGAACCAGGGGTTTTAATATAAAAAATCACACTCTACTAGAGTGTGATTTTTTATATTAAAACATTACCAGGATTACTTCACTGCATCTTTCAATGCTTTTGCTGCTCGGAACTTTGGAACTTTCATTGATGGAACTGAAATAGTTTCACCTGTTCGTGGGTTTCGTGCTTGTCGTGCAGCTCGTGTCTTTGTTGCAAAGATACCTAAGCCGGCGATAGAAA
>JAUPVY010000044.1 GCA_030916785.1 Patescibacteria group bacterium | reverse complement strand
GGAATTGCTCTGACTCCTATTACCACAATAAGAGCTTTGGCTACTATTGCTAACGGAGGTAGTTTAGTTACCCCACATCTTGTTAAACAAATAAACTATAAGGTTGGTATTTCAAAGGATATTTCTGTGGCGGCTAACCGAAGGGTTTTAAAGAGGGAATCAACAGAGGAAATCACAAGGATGCTTGTTTATAGTGTAGATAAAGTGCTTTTAGATGGAAGTTTAAAGATAGTGAATTACAATGTTGCGGCTAAAACCGGTACTGCTCAAATGGCAAAAGATGGAGGTGGTGGTTATGAAGAGGACCAATTTTTGCACTCATTTATAGGTTATTTTCCGGCTTATAACCCAAAATTTATCATTTTCCTGTATGCTATAGATCCAAAGGGTGCTGGGTTTGGTTCTGAAACATTGTCTAAACCTTTTGTGGATATGGTTAAGTTTCTTATTAATTACTACGAAGTGCCACCTGATCGTTGATATTATCCCATCTGCATTTAGCATCTGAGGCAATCTCAACTGTCAACCGATATTACCTTTATGAATTTTCTTAAACAATTAGCAAAAAATATACTCCAATACCAAGCAAGGCTTGTCTTAAAGAAATATAAGCCAAAAATTATAGCTATAACAGGAAGCGTTGGAAAAACTCTAACGAAAGAAGCCATTTATCTGGTTTTATCAAAGAAATTTTTTGTTAGGAAAAGTGAGAGAAGTTTTACTACAGAGCTAGGTCTACCGTTAGCCATACTCGGCTGTCCTTTTGGATTTACTACACCCTTACAGCTTATTAAGAATATATTTTTGGGCCTAAAACTTTTGGCTTATAAAAACAGATACCCACAGTGGTTAATTTTGGAAATAGACGGAGATAAACCAGGGGATTTTGAGCATGCCAGCGCTATCCTATCGATTGATATTTTGATAGTGACGGCCATAGGCGACGTACCTTCTCATGTTGAAACTTTTTATAATGTAGATAATTATATTTACGAAGAAAAATATATAATAAATGCTGTAAAGAGAGAGGGGTTAATAATATATAACACAGATGATTTCCAGGTCTATAATTTGTTAAAAGAAGTTGATTTGAGAAAGATGTCTTGTGGTATAGGAGGGGATTCTCTCATCCAGGGTTCTGATTTTAAAGTACTTTATGGAAATAATAAAAACTATACAGTTCCAACCGGAATGTCTTTTGAGATAACTAAGGATGGAGAAAAATATCCGGTAACAGTTTTTGATTCTATTGGAATTCACAACGAATACGCTTGTCTCTTGGCTTTTGCTATAGGAGTCGAGTTCGGACTTTCTCAATCAGAAATAACTTCTTCTATAAATAAATATAAAAGCTTGCCTGGAAGAATGAATATTGTCGCCGGAATAAAGGATTCTGTAATAATAGATGATTCCTACAACTCTTCTCCAGTGGCTATTTCTCAAGCCCTTATGGCCTTTGAAAGTCTAGTTTGTGCTGGTAGAAAAATAGTAGTTTTGGGAGATATGTTGGAGCTCGGAAAATACTCTGCGGATGAACACAGAAAAATTGCATCAACAATAAAAAATATAGCATCTAATGTTATTTGTGTAGGTTTTAGAATGAGAAAATTATCAGAAGAGCTATTAAATCTTGGTTTCAGTGAGTCTGCTATCATTACAGCCGATTCGTCTACTGAGGCAGGACAAGAGTTGCAAAATTTGCTTGGAATGGGTGATATCGTACTTATAAAAGGATCGCAATCAATGAGAATGGAAAAAATAGTGGAGGAGGTGATGCGTTATCCAGAAGACAAGGCTAAAGTTCTAGTCAGACAAGAGCCAGAGTGGTTGAATAGAGACTAACTCTATAATCCAAGGGTTACCCTTGGATAAAAAGTTTTATGGTGTAATATAGTTTTTTATTTCGGAATATACTTTTTCGGATATTTTTGCGTAGCCTAGGTCATTTGGATGGACTACATCGGACATGTATTTCTGATTTCCAAAAAGACTATCTAGAACATTTGGTATATAAACTACCTTAGTTTCATCTGCTAGTTTCTCGAAGGATTTTTCAAACCTGTCGCTTAAAAACCCTCCTCTTATTCCAAGCAGAACAACCATGATGCCTTTAGATTGAAGTTGTGTGATGATTTCTTTTAAATTTTTGAACGTCTCTTCCTCTGGGATTCTTTTCAAATAATCATTTCCACCCAAGAGAAGTATGACTGTGCCGGGATTTAGGTCTGTAATATCTTTAATGCGCGCCAAGCCATCCCTCGTTGTATTTCCTAATACTCCTGAGTTTAAGATAGGTTTTTTTAGTTTGAGAGACAGAAGAGAGATAAAATCCTTGCCTTTGGTTGCGCCTATGCCTTCTATGAGACTGTCTCCGAACGCAACAATGGTACTGTTTTTTGGCGGATAGTTTTTTATAGACGAGTTTTGTCTGCCTATGAAAAAAAAGGCTATAAGAAACAGTAAAACCCCACCAATAACAATTAAATATTTCTTACTCATTAAATTATTATACCAGAAATTATGAAGATTATAGTTGCGTCTGTGGAGGTGCAATATGATATAATTCTAAAATTACAAAAAATTAACAAAAAACAAAAATATGAAAAATTTTATCATTTTTATAATAGTTGTTCTGGTTCTTGTGGGGGGTTATATGTTTTTTAGTAGAGACAAGGGTGTTGAAGATACTCTAACACCACCAGTTGCAGATAATACAAGTACAGATGTTTCAAGCGCTACATCTACAGCAAGTGTTAAGGAGTTCACAATGACTTCTTGGATGGAAACCAAGGATGGCAAAATGTCAGCGCATTTTTCTTTACCAGAAATGAGAGTTAAAAAGGGGGATACGGTGAGAGTTACAATTACTAACACAGCTGGAACTCATGATTTTGTTTTGGATGAGTTTGGTGTAAAGAAAGACACACCTCTAAACGAGCCGGTAGTTGTGGAATTTGTTGCGGATAAGGTTGGTACATTTGAGTACTACTGTAGCAAATACAATCATCGTCAATTGGGTCAGAAGGGTAATTTGATAGTGGAGTAGACATTTTCAACTTTTACAGAAATCAAAAAGCTGGGTTACCCCAGCTTTTTGGTTGTCTATGACCTTACCGGGAATCGAAACTTACAGTTTCAGTACCCCAATTGGATATTTTATTTCGCAAGCTCATAAAATATCTCAATCGAGCTTCAATTCCCTCGACTTTTTCATTTCATGAAAATGTGACCTTACCGGGAATCGAACCCGGATTTAAGCCTTGAGAAGGCTTCGTCCTAACCGTTAGACGATAAGGCCATATATAATATTTTATAGTACATCAAACTTATTAAAAGCTTAAATCCGGCCCGGCTTTCCCGCCTTACAGGCGCAGTACACTTTTCACATTTTGATTACAAAACGTTCAAAGTCTTGCGGTTGGGTCCCGTCCCAACCTCACCTCTCGAAGGCTTCGTCCTAACCGTTAGACGATAAGGCCAAGTGGCACAGGAAAAACTATAGCATTTTTAATTAAAAAATCAAAAACCTGTATTGGCAATTGTTCATAACTTATTGTCTTAATTTTTTCTTCATCTGCTATACTGAAAAGTAGATCAGTTATTTGGAAGGAGGTATGACAGATGTAAAATGCGACGAGTCGCTCTCAACGTAGAAGAAGGTCTCTAACTAGAGGATCAGCATGAGAACTCTAGGCCGAAGAATGACCAAGCGGGCGAGGAAGTTTCGCGTGACGCATCCCAAACACAATCAACAGCGTCACGAACCACGAGGATTTCGGTTCAAGATTGATGTCGACGTGCAAATCGACCTCGAGGTTGGGCGAACCGAAGGGAATTATCGTCCAAGGGGACGCTCGTGTCGTCCCGTGACGAAAACCTCGTTGGACTACCGTCCTCCAGGCTACAAGCCAAGCTGGGATCCCAAGGAGCCCTGCGTTATGTGCCTTGAGGAAGTGGGGCTCCGGTACATGCCCACACTCTTCAAGAACGAGGAGAGCGGTTTGCTCGACACGTGGCACTACGAGTGCTTGCAAGCGTGGCTCGACGCAAGACACTGGATCGAGAAATACGAAGCCGAGGAGCTCTTGCTCGAAGAGGTGGCTGTCTAACCTCCGCCATCTTTTCCAACACCCCTACAGGGGCGTCGTTCACTCACGAGCGGCGCCCCTTTCCACCCCAAAAAACATGTTATAATTTGATATATGATTACAAAAATATATCACTCGTTTACATTTGCTCTAAACGGTCTAAAAACCACATGGAAAGAAGAGCAAAACTTTAGAATTGAAATATTGATTGGAGCTATTGTTGTATTTTGTATTTTGTTTTTCAAATTTTCTTTGGTTGAAACACTGTTTTCTGTTGTCGCAGTTACTATTGTTTTGATATCAGAAATTATAAATACGGCAGTAGAGGATCTGTGCAATAAAGTACAGCCAGAACATGATCCAATAATAGGTAAAGTAAAAGACACTATGGCAGCTTTTGTGCTGGTTAGCTCTCTGGGGGCCGGAATAGTAGGTATTTTGGTTTTCTATAATCACTTTATTTAGTATGGATCATGAGGATGTAATAAAATCTTTAGCAGAAGTTGCTAATAAGAAAAAGGCAGAAATATTAGCTAGGTTTTTTAAAACAGGCAAAGGAGAATATGGTTTTGGTGATGTTTTTATAGGTGTTGTGGTGCCAGAGCAGAGAACGGTGGCTAAAAAATTTGAGATACTGCAACTTTCTGAAATACAAAAACTAATTAAATCAAAAATTCACGAACACAGATTAACCGCCCTGCTTATACTTGTAAAACAGTTTGAAAAAGGAGATGACCAAAAGCGCACCAAAATATATAATTTTTATTTAAAAAATACAAAATATATAAACAATTGGGATTTAGTAGATCTATCTGCTCCAAATATTATAGGTAAATATTTATATGATAAACCACGTAGTGTTTTATATGATTTAGTAAAATCTAAAAGCGTTTGGGATCGTAGGATTTCTATTATTTCCACTTTTTATTTCATAAAAAATAAAGACTTTAAAGATACCTTGAAAATTTCTGAGCTACTTCTTTCTGATAAAGAACCCCTTATACACAAGGCTGTTGGGTGGATGTTGCGAGAGGTGGGTAAAAAGAAAGAAGATATTCTTGTAGGTTTCCTGAATAAATACACAAGTCAGATGTCTAGAACTTCCTTGAGATATTCTATAGAAAGATTTGAAGAGAAAAAAAGACAGAAATTTTTGAATAAGATATAATAAAATCATATGAATAATGAAAATATTCGTTTCTCAAGTCCCGAGCAAGAAATTGCTTTTCTT
>JAUPVY010000043.1 GCA_030916785.1 Patescibacteria group bacterium | reverse complement strand
ATTAGCTGAAAGATCTATCTTACCAGCCTCTTTACCTTTTTGGTTGTATACCACTGACTCCAAAGCTACAGGAGCTTCTGCCTTTTCTTTTGCTTTAGTATTCTTTTTTACTTTTGTCTCTTCCATAATATTAGTTATCAAGTTTAAAGTGTAAAGTTTAAAGTAATTAGATTAATAATTTTTTGCATTTTCTTGATAACTTTCTACTTTTCACTTTTAACTTCCACCAAGGTTCCCTTTCTTCCAGCTATTGCACCTCTAACAAAAATCTCTCCTGTTTCTGGTTTTACACTAACAACAGTTAATCCTTTTGTAGTTATTCTGTCTCCTCCCATTCTTCCTGCCATTCTCTTACCCTTTGCTACACGTCCACCATCACGTCCTGCGCCTCCAATAGAACCTGGCTCACGCTCTGAGTGCTTCTGGCCGTGTGAACGAGGACCTCCTTTGAATCCGTGTCTCTTTACGGCACCTTGGAAACCTTTACCCTTTGATATGCTGGAAACTACCACCATATCTCCTGGAGCAAAAGTACTCAAGTCAACTGAATCTCCAACTTTTACTGTTGGCTCTTCATCTGTTCTGAATTCTCTTAGGAATCTGAAACTACCTGTTTTCATGTGGCCTTTCTCTGGTTTATTTATATTTTTATCTGCTTTTACGCCAAAACCAATCTGAATAGCATTGTAACCATCAGTGGCAACTGTTTTAACTTGAGTAACAACCATAGGTCCTGATTGAAGGACTGTAACTGGATGTACCAAACCTTTGTCATCAAAGGTTTGAGTCATATTAACTTTTGTTCCTAGAATAAATTTCATGTTTTTAATTTATATTTGGCGCCTTTCTTCGTTGCTTCGCTTCGTTTCCTTCGCGCGCAGTATATTTATACAGCTTGGTGCAAACGAGGCTTGCGTCTCGAAATGCATCCAAATCTAAAATAAAAAGGTTCCTATTTGTGGGGACATTTTGCGGACAGTAATGAGAAAGTATTTTCTCAACATTGCCCTTCGCTAGTCCCCTTTAAAAGTCGCTTTAGGCGATTTGGCTATCGTATCAGATAACTGTTTTTTATTCAAGTGCTTTTACAGATAACAAAAAGACCGCCCTTTTGGGGCGGTCTTTTTGTTTTTTATTACATAATCTTCACGTCTATATTGACTCCAGATGGAAGTGACAAATTTGTCAGAGCTTCCATTATTTTAGGTGTAGGATTTAGAATATCAATAACTCTCTTGTGTACTCTCATTTCAAATTGCTCTCTAGCATTTTTGTAAACGAAAGATGATCGGTTTACTGTATATTTCTTAATCTCTGTTGGAAGTGGAACTGGTCCCTCTATTTTTGCATCATAACGAAGAGCAGTATCTATAATTTGTTTTACTGACAAATCAAGGATTTTGTACTCGTAAGCTCTAACTCTGATGCGTAATTTTGAAATAGCATCTGATTTAGGTGCTACCTTTCCAGCAGCTTTTGGAGCTTTCTTTGCAACCGTCTTTTTTACTGTGGCTTCTTTTGTGGTCATTATAATGTTTTTATGGAACTAATTCCTATATATTAAGCAACAATTGAAGTTACGACACCCGCACCCACAGTCTTGCCCCCCTCACGGATAGCAAATCTCTGGTTTTGTTCTAGAGCAACTGGTGCTACTAGTTTAACTTTGAATGTAACTGTATCTCCTGGCATAACCATCTCTACTCCCTCGTTTAGAGTCACATCTCCTGTAACGTCTGTAGTTCGGATGTAGAATTGTGGTTTGTAACCTGAGAAGAATGGTGTGTGTCTTCCACCCTCTTCTTTCTTCAAGATGTAAACCTCAGCTGTAAATTCTGTATGAGGAGTAACTGTCTTAGGTTTTGCAAGAACTTGACCTCTGTGAATTTCTTCTTTCTTTGCACCTCGGAGAAGGATTCCGGCGTTGTCTCCTGCCATACCCTCTGATAGTGATTTGTTGAACATTTCGATACCTGTAACTGTATATTTTTGTGTGTCTTTCAAACCAATGCATTCGATTTCCTCACCAACCTTTACAACGCCTCTTTCAATTCTTCCTGTAACCACTGTCCCTCTTCCTTCAATTGAGAAGATGTCTTCAACTGGCATTAGGAATGGTTTCTCTAGGTCTCTTTCTGGAACTGGGAAATATGTATCAAGAGCGTTTGCAAGCTCTAGAATACCCTTTGCCCACTCGTCTGTATTGTCTTTTGACTCAAGAGCTTTCAAACCTGAACCTCGGATAATAGGAGCACCGGCGCCATCAAAACCTTGTTTTGTAAGGAGTTCTCGAACTTCCTCCTCAACCAAATCGATAAGTTCCTTATCAGGTACCATGTCGCATTTGTTCAAAAATACGATCATTTTAGGCACACCAACTTGTTTTGCCAAAAGAACGTGTTCTCTTGTTTGAGGCATAACACCGTCTGTAGCTGCTACCACAAGCACTGCGCCGTCCATTTGAGCGGCACCAGTAATCATGTTCTTGATGTAATCGGCGTGTCCTGGAGCATCCACGTGAGCGTAGTGACGCGCAGGTGTCTCATACTCGTTGTGAGAAAGAGCAATAGTAATTCCTCTTGCTTTTTCTTCTGGAGCTGAGTCAATTTGGTCAACACCTTTCAATTTCGCTGAATAACCATTCCCCTCTCTGTTCAAGATGGTTAGAATAGCGGCTGTTAATGTTGTCTTTCCATGGTCAACGTGACCAATTGTTCCCACGTTTACATGGGGCTTTGTTCTATCAAAATCTGCCATAATATTTAGTGATTAATTAATAAAATCTCTTTTAAATTCTTAACTAATTGCAAAAGCACAACTCTCGAGAAACACAACTGTGCCCTAGCAACTAGTCGTTAGAATAAATAAAAGCATCGCAAATAGCGACACTTAGCAATAATAGATAAAAAGGAAAAAATAGTCAATGGGGTAGTAGAAAAAGGTATAGCGCCAAGGGCGCTTTGGATATCTGATACCTTTTTCACTACGCCATTAAACCCCGTAGTGAACTTGATATTCTAGCTTTTTGCAGAGTAACCTCTGCTATATCAAGTTCTACTACCGGGTCAAGTTTATTGCCGTTTATACAGCAGGAACCATGAGATCTTGTTTCAGACTATTTCTCTCCTCTATTACAAGCTGGTCAAAAGTAGGAATTTTGGACTGAAGAAAGGTCAAAACATCTTGAGGGGTGGAGGAATCATTGTCCAGAACCAAGTCAAACTCTTCTTGCTCCTTTTCGGACAAGATATCCAGAGCTCTGACCAAAACGGCCTGATATATCATTTTCCCCATACGATCAACCACATCAGCCTGTTTGTCCGGAGGCAGTGACCCTAGACCCCAGTCTTCTATGATATCTTTTGATAAAATATTGTTCATAAGTTTATTTTATTTGTAAAAATTTCTTCACATTTTTAAAAGCTCTCTCATAGGCATTGTCATCCAAAAACCATCCCCCTTTCAAACTACTGTCGAACTTAAGTTTTGGACCCAACACTGATCCCTTTACTTCCATAGAGCCACTAGCTATCTCTTTTCCATTTAGTAGAACTTTCATACCCATAGGATCATTCTTTAATCCTTGAACTATGTATATTTTTCCACCCTCAAACTCAATCGCTGTCGGATTTTGACCAATTTGGTCAACATTAGCACTTTTTTCAAATGCCAAAGCAAAAGCCTCTCTAATATCTTTATATTTAGGGCCATCTTGATAGATATCATCCAGCATCAACATCTTTCCACCACCAAACACTTTTTCGTGAGCTATGGCCAAATCTCCTATTTTTACAACTTTCTCTCCATTGTTTGTAACAACATCAACTAAAGAATTCTTGTGAGGTATTTGATACACCAAATTCTCTGGTCCCGTAGTATCAACTGTTGGTATTATCTTTGGTTCATCTGGAATAATTGCATGTTCCACAGCCACATTTCTAGAATCCCACTCTGGCATTACTTTGTTTCCTATGACCGCAGTGTCGACAGGGACATCTGCTAACTTTTCTGGTGTTGGAACACTTGGTGTATTTGTATCAACCTCTGGAAGAGCTGCCTTAACACCTTCTCTCCCAAGACCTGACAACATTTCTTTTGTACCATCTACACGTTCTATAATCAGGTGACCATTACTGTCTAGTGATAATTTTTCTCCAGCGTAACCTATAGCACTTTCATTAACATCACCCGGTTTATACAAACCATATTCTTTTGCAATTTCAACTGTGGGTTTATCTATAATATTTGTCTTTATTTCTGTAGGAATATTATCACCATATTCTTGTATAATCCTTGCCTTAAGAGTGTGAATGTCTTTCAAAAATCCTTTTGGACTTAGTTCAACTGCCATTGGAATTGACGAAGTCTCTACTGGTGCTTTCACAACATCCAACCCAGAGGTACCAACTTCTTTTTTATCAGAAACAGCTTCTAGAACCGATGCTTGAGTTGTTTTTGGTTTTATAACACCATCAAAAGAAGATGTTTTAGGAGAAACTGACAACTTGGGCTTATTCACTGTCTCCACAGAACCAGCCGCTCTTACTGCCTCGCCAGAAGATAGTGCAGACTCTGCTAAACCTGTCAAAATACCTGCTCCAGCACCTGCACCTACCATAACCATTGCTTTCTTTATTCTCTGACTATTTTTTCTTTTTACTTCTTCTTCTTTAGCTTTCATGTAATCAGCCTCTCTTTCCTCAAAAGACTTTTCTAAATTTTCATAACCAGAAGCTGTTTCTTCCTTGGCCTCGGCATTTATCCTATCTGCTCTTTTATCATACAGACTACCGGCAATACGAAACCCGGCCATACCACCCAAACCTCTCCCTAAACGTGTACCCGCATACAAAGCACCAGCACCCAAACCCGCAGTCAAACCAACTCCTGTACCAATCAAGATTGGAGCCAAAAGTAAACGTGCTCCCATAGGAACCCTTGACCAAACCTTGAGACCTTTGGCCATGACCTCCTTTATTTTATTAACTTTCTCACCTTCTGGTAGAGACAGCTCTGCCATTTTACCTTGTAACAAATCCCATTCTTTTTCTGCCTGTTCTAATAATTTAATTTTAATTTGACCAATCATCTCCCCCTCCTCTTCTTGGGTCAATGCCACCCCACCACCTTCCTTTTCTTGGGCTTTAGATTCAAAGGTATCGATAATTTCGTCTTTCTTTATTTTTTTCTCGGTAATATAAGTGGCCATTGCTTCATCCAAACTCACCCGTGCTTCTTCTAATTCTATTTCTGTAGGAGATTTTTCCTTTGAACGTCCAGACAAAATACCGCCCGAAAGTAGACCCTGCAAAGAATCTTTTATTTTATTA
>JAUPVY010000042.1 GCA_030916785.1 Patescibacteria group bacterium | reverse complement strand
CCACCCCGCGCACGAAGATCGTGCGCGGGGTGTTCTACTTTATATTTTTTAATTTATTTTATTTAGTTTGTATTCAGCAGGAGCCTTGCCTAAAAATTCTTTTAATTTTTCTTGTGATAGTAGTCCTTTTTGAGATCCAACATATTGAACAACAGATTGTGAGTTCACAGGTCCCCAAGTCAAAGCTTCATCTAAACCTTTTCCTAGAGCTAGGGCAGAAACAACTGTGGATGCATATGAATCTCCAGCACCAGTGCGCTCTACAGGTGTGTGAGGATAAACTGGCATGAACCACATATCTCCTATTCGTGTATCAAAACTATAAGCTCCAGCTATGCCATCGGTTATAACTACAATTTTTGGTCCAAAAGAAGCGAGCTTTTGAAGTAGGGTAGGTAAGTCACGGCTTTCCTCTCCAAGTATTCTCTGGGCTTCCTCAACATTACAGAAAAATATTTCAGTGTTTTTATAAATTCTCTCTAGGGCTTGTATACCAATTTTCATCTGAAAAGTACCTGGTTGGAAAGCTAGTTTTGTTTCAGGATTTTTTTCTAGAAAATCAGCAACTTCAGCGTGGAAATCCAAAGAGTTTTCTCCAAGGGAGCTAAAATAAATCCATCTGGGCGCTGAAACTCCATCTAGGCTATATTTAAAAGTCTCGTGCCTTACAAGAATAGTGCGGTCTACATCGTACCAGAGGATATAGTGGTAGTTTGTGTGTTTGCCAGCGTCCACCCTAACGTACTCTGTATCAACATTATTCCTTTCTAGTTCTGCTACACAGTCTTTCCCATTTTGGTCATCGCCTATATATGTCAGCACGGCAGAATTGAGTCCAAGTCTTGCGGCAGAGACAGCGGCGTTTGGTCCATTGCCTACAGCTGTGCAGACGTCTACTGACTCATAGGGAATCTTGTCACCAAAACGAAATGATAGTTTGCAGTTTTGGTGGTCTATATCACAACTTACCTCAGCATCTTTTAATTTTATAAAAGCATCAATAGTAATATCTCCGATTGCTAGCAGATCTATTTGTTTGTTATTCATACGCATTATTATATAATAGTCCATATGAAAACACTAAAAGAATGTGTAAAAGAAGCACAGGATAAAAAAGTAGCCATTGGTCATTTTAATATTTCTAATCTAGAGGGGTTGTGGGGAGTATTCCACGCAGCGCAGGCTCTGAATGTGCCGGTGATAATTGGAGTTGCAGAAGGTGAGAGGGATTTTGTGGGAGTTAGGCAAGCAGTGGCACTGGTAAAGAGTTTGCGAGAAGAGTTTGATTATCCGATTTTCATAAACGCTGATCACACACATTCTTTTGATAGAGTAAAAGAGGCGATTGATGCTGGGTTTGACTCTGTCATCTACGACGGTGCTGATTTATCATTTGAAGAAAATGTAAAAATAGCAAAACAATGTGTGGATTATGCGAGGAGTGTCAGTACTGGTGTACTGATAGAAGGTGAGCTTGGGTTTATCGGCGCATCGTCCAAAGTTCTGGACGAAATTCCAGAAGGAGTTGGACTAGACGACAAATCTTTGACTGACCCCATGAAGGCCAAGGAGTTCGTAGAGAAAACAGGTGTGGATATGCTTGCCCCAGCAGTTGGAAATTTCCACGGTATGCTCAGAGGGGGAGTTGATCCAAAACTAAACATTGAAAGAATAAAGGAAATCATGGATGCTGCAGGAGTTCCTCTTGTATTGCATGGCGGGTCTGGTAATTCCGAGGATGATTTCAAACAAGCAATTGCAAGCGGTGTTTCAATAGTACACATCAATACAGAAATACGTTTGGCTTACAAAAAGGGGTTAATGCTCGGACTCTCCGAAAACCCTGATGAGGTAGCACCGTACAAATATCTAAAATCAGCAGTCAAAGCGGTCCAAGAGGTGGTAGATAAAAAATTACGACTTTTCAATAACCTTTAGTCCAAAAATCTCTTTCTCGCTGTGTCTTTTCTGGAGACACTCGCCTCCTCCTGCTGGAGGCTCGTTCTAGTCCTCGGCCTGAATCCGCCAAGAACGGGGTGCCTTGACGGAACCAAGCTTCAGGCACTGCGGATGCTCCACAAAAAACACAGCTCAACGAAATTTTTGGAAAACCTACATAGGGTATCCTATGTATGTTTTAGTAAAATGGCCTATTTTGGGTCTTTTTTGTTGTTTTTTATATAAAATCATTGACATTATCACTATTTAGGTGTATAATAGTATACGGAACACTTTGATAACGACTTTCGTCTTTCGGCCTTAGTGGCCAAGGAGATATACCATGATCACCATCACCCGTGGATTCAACCCCACCGAGTTCGTTGGTGATGGCTGGAGCATCATCTACGAGGAGACCGATCATCGTTCCATCGCTCTGACCGAGCTGGACCTCTCGAAGGTTGAACTCGTCACAATGCTCAAGGGCAACGAGACATACATTACGGGAGAGGAGAACCTCTCCCGCCTCAAGGCATCGGGAAAGATCCGTCTGGACCTCGACATCTTCCTCACACTCTGGAGGAACCAGAGCTTAATTCCCGAGAGCTGGAAGAGGAAGAGGATGATCTTCTTCGACGGTATGGTCCTCTGGCGCCCAAACGGCGAGCGCTGCATTCTGGGATTACACTGGAGCTATGGTCTGTGGTGCTGGGGCTTTCACCGGCTCGACTGCGATGACCACCGCGACGCTCGCTACCAAGTGTCTGCCGTTCTTTAGACACAAGATCCCAGTGGGATGTTCCAACATCTCACTGGGAGAACCACTCGATATGGTTTCCATGTTGGGTGTTTTTTCGTATAAATTTTAACAAACCACTAATCAAAATCTCGTTGAATCAAAACCTTTTCAGAGCATCCGCAGGCCATGAGCATGGTCTTGTCATAGACCCCGAACGAAGTGAAGGGCTCTTTACAAGTCATGGCCGAGGACTAGAACGAGCTTTTGGCTGGAAAAGCGAGTGTCTCTGAAAAGGTTTTGGTGAGGAAGAGATTTTGTGTCTCTGGGGCCTCAGCTCTTGATTAGTTTAAACTTTTTCTATATACTAGCCCAATGACAACTTTAGAAGCACAGGTTAGAGATAACTCTCAAAATGTAGATGCCCTAAGAAAAGCAGGTAAAATGCCAGCTGTTTTTTATGGTAAGAAGACAGAATCTACACCTATTACTATTGAAAGAAAGGATTTTATTAAAGTTTGGAACGCAGTTGGTGAGTCTGGAGTGGTAACTATCAAGACAGCAAATGGCACAGTTGATGCACTTATCAACGCAGTTGATGTTGATCCTGTGTCAGACATACCACGTCACGCTGACTTCTATGTGTTCGAGAAAGGAAAGAAAATCGAAGTTGATGTTCCTCTTGAATTTGTTGGTGTTTCACCAGCAGTGAAAGACCTAGGAGGAAGTTTGGTAAAAACACTTCACGAAATCAAAATTTCTGCAGACCCACAACATATTCCACATCATATCGAAGTAGACATTTCATCACTTGTTGATTTCCAAAGCCAAATCTTGGCAGGAGAGCTTGTGTTGCCAGCAGGTGTGGTACTCGTTGAATTACCAGAAGAGGTGGTGGCTACAGCCGCAGCTCCAAAGGAGGATGAACCAGAAGAAACAGCTCCAGTTGATCTATCAGCTATTGAAGTAGAAAAGAAAGGTAAGAAAGAAGAGGAAGGTGCCGGAGAAGGAGCAACAGAAGCTTAATACTCTTCTTACAAAAAATAACCCTTTAGTGTATAATTAAACTTATGACTAAAGGGTTATTTTTGTTGTTAAATAAGCGTTTTTTAACCACCTCAGCTTTTCTGATTTTTGCTTTTTCTCTGTTTTTTAACTCAACAACTCTTTTGGCAATAACGCAAGAAGAGCAAGAGGCCATCTGGAGAGCAGAGCTCGCTCAAACCGAACAAGATATTGCAAAATGGCAGTCCATTTTAAACAGTACCAAGGCAAATACAGCTTCTCTTCAGCAAGAGGCGGCGGTTTTGAATGCAAAAATAAAACAAGCCCAGGCACTCATCAAAAAAAGAAACATAGCTATTGAACAACTAGGTAAAGATATAAACAAAAAAGTTACAAAAATAGGAGAGTTAGAGAATAAAATAGAAAAAGGTCATGAATCTCTAGCACAGCTAATACGCAAAACAAATGAAATAGATGAGTTCTCGCTGCCAGAAGTAATGCTTGGCAACAAAGACATATCAGAATTTTTTGCTGACATAGATTCTTTCCAAACTATCAAAGAATCTTTGCAGGATTTGTTTGTGGAAATAAGAGAAAACAAAAAAGCCACAGAAAATGAAAAACTGGCTTTAGACAAGAAAAAAGCACAGGAGATTGATACTAAAGCTGCAGTTGAGGCAGAGAAAAAAGAGGTGGAGAAAAATGAGAAAGAAAAACAATATTTAATACAGGTTAATAAAACCCAAGAGAAAACATATGCCCAGGTTTTGGCCGAGAGACAGGCCAAGGCGGGAGAGATTAGGGCAAAACTCTTCAAACTGGCTGGTGGTAGTGCTGCTATTCCTTTTGGTACGGCTCTGACATACGCTCAGGGCGCTTCGGCAAAGACGGGAGTTTCTCCTGCGTTTGTTCTGGCTATTTTGACTCAAGAAAGTAGTCTTGGGGCAAATGTTGGTAAATGTTATTTGACGGATGTTACTACTGGTGCAGGGGTAAATATTACGAGCGGCAAAGTCTGGACGAATCTTATGAAAGCTTCACGAGATGTAAAACCATTCCTCGAGATTACAGGCAAACTTGGATATGACCCACTCAAAACTGTTGTTTCTTGTCCTATTGCTGGAGTTGCTGGATACGGAGGAGCTATGGGACCTGCGCAGTTTATTGCTTCAACTTGGAATATATTTGTGGATAGACTTAAAGATACATTAGGACATGATGCGAACCCTTGGGTGGCTGAGGATGCATTCATGGCTTCGGCTATGTATCTGGGGGATTTAGGCGCTGGTTCCGGAACATACAGCGGTGAGATAAAAGCAGCATGTAAATACTACGGAAGTGGGGGTACGACGTGTTCATACGGAAGAAGTGTTATGAAGCTGAAGGAGGGGATACAGGCTGATATAGATTATATGCTTCAGTACGGCGTCTCCAGAAGATAAACTTCGGATTTTACCACAAGGGCACTTCTTGTTTTCTAATTCGCTTTGCTCATAAGAAAACAATGTCGCATTCAAATTGTGAAAGTTTAAAAAAGACCTAATTATAGTCGTATTTTAGCGTGGGGCGGGATGAAATTGGTTTTTTGACTAAATTTACTTGACTTATTTTGTGAATGTGCTAAGATAATGGGTAAGTAGTTCTTCGAGCATCGTTCAGGTGGTTCAACTTCGGCCGCACGCCACAGGCGTGCA
>JAUPVY010000041.1 GCA_030916785.1 Patescibacteria group bacterium | reverse complement strand
AGAAAAAAATCTCCAGGCAACATAATCCTAAATTTCTTTGATTTGTTTAGTACCTTCTTTGGAACACTAGGTGCACTTTGGAGAATCTTTGTCATATATCCAGATGTTATTTTTGGTAAAGGAGGATACGCTAGTTTCCCTGCACTTTTTGCTGCAAAAATATTGAGAATACCTGTGGTTATACATGAATCAGACAGCACACCAGGCAAAGTAAATGCTTGGGCAGGCAAATTTGCTCGTCGTATCGCTATATCATATCCAGAGGCTGTAAAGTTTTTCAAGAGAGAGAAGGTAGCTTATACAGGAAACCCTATTCGCAAAGAAATAAGAGAGCCTCTAACAGAGGGTGCTCATAAGCTTCTTGGCCTAGCAGAGGGAATTCCTACAATACTTATATTGGGCGGTTCTCAAGGTTCAGTTTTTATAAATGAAATAATAATGGATGCTTTACCTGAATTGGTTAGAAAATACCAAGTTGTCCACCAAACAGGTAAAAATAATATTAAAATAATTGAAGAAACAAGAAATGTAGTTTTGCAGGGTAATGAATACAAAGATAGATACAAATCTTTTGACTACCTAAATGTTTTAAACATGAGAGCTTCTGCGGGTGTTGCTGACATCGTGATTTCAAGAGCAGGTTCTACTATTTTTGAAATAGCCTCGTGGGGTAAACCGTCTATTATAATACCAATACCAGAGCCTACTTCCCACGACCAGAGAACCAACGCTTATTCATACGCGAGATCAGGTGCAGCTATAGTCATAGAAGAAAAAAACTTAGCAGGAAGTCTTTTGGTTTCTGAAATAGACAGAATAATAGAGACTCCAGGAGAAAAAGAAAAAATGGCTCAAAGCGCAAAAGATTTTGCTCGCAGAGATTCGGCTAGACTGATAGCACAAGAAATAATCGGTATAGCTCTTGAACACGAAAAATAAAAATGGATAAAAACACTGAAAAAGTAATAACAAGATTCGCACCGTCTCCAACGGGTTTTATGCATGTAGGAAATGTGCGATCTGCATTATATGCTTGGCTTTGGACTAAAAAAAATAATGGCACTTTTATTCTACGAATTGAAGATACAGACAAAGAAAGAGAAGTAGCTGGTTCTGTAGAACACATACAAGAAGTTTTAAATTGGTTAGGCCTTAAATGGGACGAAGGTCCAGATATTGGTGGACCACATGCTCCATATTTTCAATCAGAAAGACTTAATTTATATAAACAATACGCACAAAAACTAATTGAAAAAGGTTTGGCATACGCAGATTCTACAAATGAAGACGAACTAGACAAACTTAGAAAAAAAGCAGAGGAAGAGAAAAGACCATTTTTATTTCGAGATCACAGACCTGAAAATCCACCAGAATGGGATGGAACCCAGTCTCTACGCTTTAAGGTACCAAAAATAAAAAGTTATAGTTGGGATGATCTTGTTTTTGGTAAACTCTCGGCGGGCCCGGAAATGCTTGATGATTTTATCTTAATTAAAAGTGATGGATATCCAACATATAATTTTGCGCACATAGTTGATGATATAGAAATGGAGATTACTTTGGTTATGAGAGGAATGGAATACATTTCTTCTACACCAAAATACTTGTCTGTATATGAAGCGTTAGAACTTAACCCGCCACAATATGCCTATTTACCTCACATTATGGCAGATGGAGGAAATAAAAAACTGGGAAAAAGAGATGGCGCAAAGGATATTTTGGAATACAAAAAGGAGGGGTACTTGCCGTCAGCCATGATAAACTTTTTAGTTCTTCTTGGTTGGAATCCTGGTGGAGATAAAGAGGTATTTACTGTGGATGAATTAATTTCAATATTTGAGATAACTAGAATTCAAAAATCTGGCGCTCAATTAAATAATACAAAATTGGATTGGCTCAATAAGGAACATATGAAACTTCTATCAGAAAACGAAAGAAACAGTAAAATTATTGAAAGATTAAACAGTAATTCAATTAGTGGAGAAGATGATTTTTTACTTAAACTTTGTCCTGTTATTTTTGATCATATTTCAAAATGGGGAGACATAGACACCATGGCCCTAGCAGGGGAGTTAGACTACTATTTTAACCAACCACAATATGAGAAATCTTTATTATTTTGGAAGGGAAAAGAAGCTGTAGAGGAAACCAAAAAACACCTTGAGCATGTATTCGAAGTTATGACTTCTTCTCTAGAAGATAACTTTACAGATGTAGAAAAAATAAAAAATCTTATTTTTGATTATGCAACAGAAAATGGTAGGGGAGAGGTGCTCTGGCCTCTTCGCGTTTCCCTATCTGGTAAGGACAAAAGTCCTGATCCATTCACACTGATTTATATATTAGGCAAGAATGAAACTCTAAATAGAATATCTGGGGCGCTCAAAAAACTATCATAGTTACAAAATGAAATATGAAACCATTAAAATTATTTTTATATCCTGCATCTTCTCAGTAAACTTTCTAACTTTTGGTGTAAATATAACTTATGGGCAAACAACAAATGATCTTCTAAACAAAATTGAAGAGAAAAATAACGAAATTAAAAAACTAGAAGAAGAGATAAAGCAATATAACCTGGAGGTAGACAGCGCAAGCAAGCAAGCCGTAACTCTTAAAAATACGCTTAAAACACTGGACTTAACGAAAAAGAAAATAACTACAGATATAAATCTGACTGAAAACAAAATTAACAAAACTGCTCTTACCATAGAACAGCTTGGTTCTGAAATAAATAAAACTGAAAACAGTATAGACACGAATAAAATCGCCATCATAAATGCCATAAAAGAAGTGCAGTCGCTTGAAGATATTAATATTATGCAAATACTTCTCTCAAACAAAAACATCAGTGAAATTTGGACTGAAATAGATTACATACAAGAGACTCAAAATGTTATCCGTGATAGATCAAAGGAGCTGGTAAAACTAAAATCTGAAATGGAGGTAAAACAAAACAGTCTCAGGGGGCAAAAGACTAGTCTGGTAAATCTGAAAGAGGATTTAAATGGTAAAAAACTAGCGGTGGTGTATACAGCAAAAGAAAAAGAAAATTTGTTGACTCAAACTAAAAACAAAGAAGAAACTTTTAAGCAACTCGTTAAAACGACAGAGGAAAAAAAGGCCCAATTTGAAAAAGAAGTTTATGAATATGAATCTCAATTAAACTTGTTGGTAGATAAAAGCAAATATCCTGCTCCTAAAAATGGGGTTCTATCTTGGCCTTTAGATAATGTTTTTATCACTCAAAAATTTGGGAAAACTGTGGATTCTCAAAAACTTTATGTATCAGGAAGTCATAATGGTGTAGATTTTAGGGCAAGTGTTGGCACAAAAATCAAAAATGTGCTCGACGGAACAGTTGTTGGTACTGGTAATACAGATCTTTACCCTGGGTGCTATTCTTTCGGTAAGTGGGTCATGGTTAAACATGACAATGGGCTCTCTACCATATACGGACACATGTCTGTTATTAGTACCGTCATGGGTCAGAGGTTACTAACTGGTGATCTTGTGGGGTATAGTGGCAATACTGGATATTCAACTGGTCCACATCTACACATAAGTTTGTATGCAACCCAGGGTGTAAGAATAGAAAAATATGTTAATAGTAGAGGATGTAAACAAGTAACTATGCCACTTGCCGATATTAAAGCCTACCTTGATCCGTTGGCGTATTTACCAGCTATTTAACTCATGTGGATAGTACGAAGGTTTTGTTTATTACTGGATGCTATAATTTAATAATATTATTACCAATTAAATACAATGTTATATTTATTGTATTACTTATCATCTAATTTTATGACAAATATTGTTGTTATCGTTTTAATGATTTTTCTTTTAACCAAATTTTCAAAACTAAAAAAGGAAATAAAAGATATAAAATCCGAGCTTGCACTACTCAAAGATAATCGTCCTCAAGGGGCGGTAAATACTATGGCAGAGCCTTCATACACAGAAAGTGCTCTAATGTCTGGGCAAACACTAAACCCTGTTGAAATGAGCTGGAAGCAAAGCACAAACAACACAGCTAGACCAGAACCCGAAGAAGAGAGCGCTTTTGTTTCCTGGTTTAAAGAAAATCCACTTCTTAAAATTGGTGTCTTAATGATAATCATAGGGTTTGGATGGTTTGTAAGTTATGCCTTTTCTCATGATTGGATTGGGCCAGTAGGAAGGATAACTCTCGGTGTATTAGCTGGTGTACTTGTTACTCTGTATGGAACCTTTAAACTTGGTAAAAATGAAACTCAGGCCAATGCTTTAATGGTTTTGGGTTCAGCACTCATGATTGTGACGCTTATTGCCGGAAGCTATTTGTATCATTTCTACCCACCATTCTTGCTTTTGTTAATGGTTTTTATCATTTCTCTCTATGTAAGTCTCTCTGCTATGGCGCATTCATACAAAAAATTGGCGGTCTACGGTCTCCTTATTTCTTTGATAGCACCAATCATTTCTTCAGCAAAATTAGCTTCTGAAGTTTTGTATATATACCTAGCAATAGTATCAGTCACAACTATTTGGATTTCAGTGGCCAAAAAATGGACAGAAGTAATTCTAGTAGGTATTACAGGAGTTTTAATTTACAGCATGCCTTATATTTTGGGTGGAAATATAGATTTTGCAGTAAGTAAATATGTTGTTTTATTTATAGTTTATGGTATTTCTTTGCTATATCTATGGATGAATATCTGGGGCCTGGTCCAAAACAAATTAAAAGCAGATGCTCAAGATGTCTATTTGGCAATAGTTAATACTTTAATCATTCTTGGTTTCACTGTTAGAATAGTGCCTACAGTCTACCAGAGCCTAGTAATCGCAGGTTGGATGCTCGTCTACGCCATATCTGGGTTCTTTGTGTTTGAAAAAACTAAAAACGAAAAGCTATTTTACATCCACTCACTCATATCTATTTTACTACTAGCCATAGCTACTTCGATTGAACTCAGTGGGGAAACTCTAGTTATCGCCCTTGCTATAGAGGCAGCTATTATATCCGTAGCCTCTTTTGTTGTAACAAATAAAATAAAAATTGCAGAATCTTTTTCAGTACTTCTTGCTGTACCCCTCATCATGTCTATGGAAAGCTTCTACTCAAGCAAGTGGGGAATAGGGGTATTTCACTCGGACTTTGCTGTTTTGGCCATTATGGCTCTGATATTAGCCTTACTTGGATTCTTCTATAAGATCAACAAGGATGATGGTGAATCTGAAGTCAGACCTCATCATATAATGTTCATACTTTCCACTGCGTTTTTCTATTCAATAATATGGCTATCAATGAAATCAATTATTGGTGGTGATACTGCTGTGTTTGTCTCATTGTTTATTTATACAGTCATAGGTTTGACCTGTCACTTCTACGGCATATTCAACCAAAACTCTGTATTCAAAAAGTACGGAATGGCGTTACTAATTTTGGTTGTGGCAAGGTTGGTATTTGTAGATGTTTGGAATATGGAACTTGTCGTGCGTGTGATAACTTTTATAGTTTTGGGTATTATGTTCATGAGTTCTGCATTCATATCAAAAAGCCAAAAACATCCAAACGATATAATTCAAAATTAAATCAATATGAAAAAATACATACTAATAATAG
>JAUPVY010000040.1 GCA_030916785.1 Patescibacteria group bacterium | reverse complement strand
AGCAGAAGACGCTATTAGAGAAAAGAAAATATTTGAACTTCCTATCCAGGAGGCAAACAAGGGGGGTCTTATTCTTTCATGGCAAGGAATTTCAGGATTTTTACCAGCTTCACAACTTAAAACTGAACACTATCCTCGCGTAACAGACGGCGATAAAGACAGAATATTGGAAGAATTGAAGAAACTAGTTGGTCAAAAAATATCAGTGGCAATTATAGGTGCAGCTCCAAAGGAAGGAAAACTTATCTTCTCCGAGAAAAACCCTGAACAGAAAAATAAAGACTCAATTATTGGTAAATACACTCTTAATGAGGAAGTTTTAGGTGAAGTTACGGGAATGGTAGACTTCGGAGTCTTCGTAAAACTTGAGGAGGGATTGGAAGGACTAGTTCATATTTCTGAAATTGACTGGGCTCTGGTGGAGAATCCAAAACTTATGTTCCACATAGGTGAAAAAATCAAAGTAAAAATTATTGAAATCAAGGATGGAAAAATATCACTTTCAATCAAAGCATTGAAGGAGAACCCATGGCACGATGCAGAGAAGAAATACAAGAAAGATGATATTGTGGACGGTGTTGTTATCAAATTCAATAAACACGGGGCGTTAGCAAGTATTGAGGAGGGTATAGCGGGACTTGTTCACATTTCCGAATTCGGCAGTGATGAAAAGCTACACGACGCACTAGAACTTGGTAAAAACTACAAATTCAAAATTACTTTGTTTGATGCAAAGGAGCAGAAGATGACCCTGTCATTCATTGATCCTAGTAAAAAAGCAGAGTAGACAAAAAATAAATATTAAAAGATCAGGCGCACACTCCGAATCGGAGTGTGCGCCTGTTGCGCTATGGGTGTGGAAACCCTATTGTCTGGGGATCACCAGCTTGCCCCCCCACAACTGGATCGCTTCTCTTCTGAGTGAGAGCCCTCCTCACACCCCTGTCAACTGAAGCGTGCTCCAGCCCCAGCCGCCGGATGGCCATCTCCCAAGCAGACAAGATCTCCTCGTGACCCTCCGATATCTCCACCTCACGAATGAGACGAGAGATAGTATGAGTCCCGAACGTGCCGTGTGAAGACATCCTGGAAATCTCCTGTACAAGCCACTTATGAAGTGGCAACTTCCTACTGTGGTCCATTCATGACCTCCTTTTGGTCCGAGTGAGTTTATAACACAGAAACATTAACAACTCAATTAAACCCTGTCATTGCTTTTTCTAGACCACCTGAAACAAAAGTTTCTAGTGCCTCAGACATCTTTTTTCCTAGTTTTTTTAGAACCAACATTTCTTCTGGTTTGAATTTACCCATTATTACTTTCATCACGGCGTCCTCACCTCTCGGCTTTTTCATTTTACCCGTGGGAGTCTTGGGAGAGATCCCCACACGCACACGTGCAAATTTTTCTGTTTTTATTGCTTTTATAATTGACTCAAGTCCCCTGTGTCCACCAGACGAACGATTGAAAGAAATCTTGCAGTTACCAAAAGGCATATCCAAATCATCATAAACCACCACTAGTTTTTCCGCTCCTTTAATACTTGTAACTAGAGGTTTTATTGACTTGCCGGAGTTATTCATAAACGTATCAGGCAAAACCAAAGTAACTGGAGACTTGCCTACTTTTATTTTTGCTACCTTTGCAGACAGTTTCTTATCTTCTTTCCACTCAGCATCATATTGTTTACCCAAAATAGTTAGTAAAATACGCCCCGTATTGTGACGAGTACCCTCATATTCCTCACCTGGATTACCCAATCCTACAAATATATATGACATGGGATTATTCTAGCACAAAATAACCTGATCTTTCTATCTCTGAACAGATTCAAATAACTTTCATAATTTAGATGCAGTTTGAGGAGCAAAATTTTTTGACGACCAAGCTGTATAAAAATACTGCGCGTGGAGTCAAAAAATTGAAGCGACAAAAAAATGCGCTAAATTTGGAAGTTATTTTTGTTGTTGTGTCAAACGAAGTTACCCTGTATACTTATGGCCATGAATGAAGAAAAAAACGACTCTTTAACACCCGAAACTAAGAAAAAAAGTACGTTGAAAGGGATAATAAGAGAAGTTTTTATCTTTGCACTTATTGCTTTCGGAATTGTTCTACCTTTTCGCATGTACATAGCCGAACCATACTTGGTAGACGGCAGGTCAATGGATCCCACCTTCGCTACTGGAGATTACTTAATAGTAGACAAAATATCATACGCCTTTAACGCACCAGAAAGAAATTCCGTAGTAGTTTTGAAGTATCCAAAAGACACCAATAAAAGCTTTATAAAAAGAATAGTAGGACTTCCAGGAGAAACAGTCATAATAAAAGATAATGTAGTAACAATAGTAAACGCAGAAAATCCAGATGGTTTTGTCGTGGATGGATCATATGTCACACACACATCCACCGGTTCATATGAGAAAGAACTTGAGGAAGATGAATATTATGTGTTGGGAGATAATCGGGCAGAAAGTTTTGATTCTCGCTTCTGGGGACCATTGCAGAAAAAATATATAATTGGTAGACCAATTATACGCTTATTTCCTTTGACCAAAATAGACATTTTACCTGGAAAATATTACGAAAAAAATTAAGCGCATGACAAAAAAAGAAAAAAATAAATCAGAAAAGTCATACCTTGAAGAAACCACTGATAAGGCAGGAGAAATTGCTGTTCATTATGGTTTTTTGGTTGTAAAACCACCACAAATAACAGCTGAAGATATCCAAAAAGCAAAACATTTCAAAGATTTTGATCACTACGAAGATGTGTTGGAAAAAATAGCTCTTACACGTTGGTATATAGAGGAAAAACTAGATTTAGAAGCACAACCACTAGCTATACACTACAAAAAACCCATACCTGGACACCCAATAAAGAAAAAATCTGGAATGGAAATGTATGGTTTTGAGATAATGGGTAGCAACAAATCAACGAGCGAGGCTCTGCTTTTAAAATGTGCTCTTGCTGTACTTGAAGAACACGGCTACACAGACCTATTTGTTGATATAAATAGTATCGGAGACAAAGAATCAATGACAAAATTTGAGCGTGAACTCGGCAACCATTACCGAAAACATTCCCACACAATACCTGCCAAAATAAGACAAGAATTCAAAAAAAATCACCATTTAATACTGAAAGATACTCGCCCGGAAACCTTGGAGTTTAGAAAAGGCATACCTCAAACTATTGGATCTCTTTCAGAAAACAGTAGGTTGCACTTTAAGGAAGTTCTAGAATGTGTAGAAACTTTTGACACTGCCTATAAAATCAAACCCAGTATTTTGTCTAATAAGTTATTTGCCTCAAATACAGTATTTGAAATAAGAAAATTCAAGGATTCAGCAAAACACACAAGTAAAATCTCTGGCACTGAAGAGGAAGAAGGTGAACTGCTTGCTTTTGGTTACAGATACAACCACCTTGCAAAAAAACTTGGTGGCAAAAGAGAGGTGCCAACCGTGGGACTCACTATTTTTGTAAAAAAGAACCTTGAAACCTCTAAAAAGGTGGTCATAAAAAACATAAAGAAACCTAAGTTTTATTTGGTACAACTTGGTTCAACTGCAAAACTCAAGGCTCTTCAAATAGTGGAGATGCTACGTAAACACAAAATACCCGTTTACCACTCAATCACAAAAGACAAAATAACAGGACAGCTCTCCGGCGCAGAATACATGAAGGCAAGTCACGTGCTAATAATGGGACAAAAGGAAGCAATAGAGGACAGTGTCATAGTCAGGAGTATAAACAACAGAGAACAGGAGACTGTTTCCCTCACAGAATTGTGTGATTTCCTTAAGAAAATGGGTAAAAATAAGGATTAAACCCGTATTGCTTGAACTTTTTAACCATTTATGATACAGTAGGACCCTATGATAAACGCAGAAGTAATAAAAACAGGTAACGAAAATAGTCTTAATCTTATAAGACGATTTACCAAAAAAGTCCAAGGATCTGGTGTTTTAACTCGTGTCCGCAGTATCCGATATTCAACACGAAAATTATCTCCTTATGTAAAACAAAAAAAGACACTAAAAGTCTTGAAAAGAAGAGAAGAAGTAGCTGAACTAATAAAGCTAGGAAAGATGAGTGAATACACAAGAGGAGGTAAAAAATAAGATGTCAGAAGATAGTTTCTATATAACAAACAAAACAAAAAGCACGCTCCCACGCGTGCCTTTTGCTAAAATAAAAGAAGAAGCTTTGGGAAAAGACTATTCTCTCTCCCTGGTATTTATTGGTAAAAGGAAATCAGCGACTCTAAACTATTCATATAGAGAGAAAAATAAACCAACAAATATTTTGAGTTTTCCTTTAGACAAAAAAACCGGAGAGATTTTTATAACTTTGGAGCTAACACGGGAAGAGGCCAAAAAATTCGAAAGAAAACACGACAATTTCATCGCTTTTTTATTTATCCACGGTCTCATGCATTTGAAAGGAATGGAACATGGTAGTAGAATGGAAGAAGCAGAAGCAAAATTGCGGAAGCAATTTTTAGTCTAAAGTTAAAAGTTATCAAGTCGAAAGCAAAATGCTTGATAAAGTTTTTATTCTGCACTTTATAACTTTAAACTTGATAACTTTCTACTCTTTTCATGATGCGCAACATAACAGTAGGAATAGATATCGGAACACACCAAGTAAAAGTGGTGGTGGCAGAATTTGTGAAAGAAAATAACAAGCAAACTGGCCATATTTTAGGTACTGGAGTTGCTGAATCAAAAGGACTTCGACACGGATACATTGTAAATAACGAGGATGTAATAGATAGCATAAAAACAGCCGTAAGACTTGCTGAAAAAACTTCAGGAATAAAGATTCGCAAAGCTTTTGTCTCTATAGGTGGCATAGGACTTGCTACAATGACAGGAAGTGCCAGCGTAGTTATCGGTAGAGCAGACTTACAAATCACCGATTTAGATATAAAAAAATTAAATGAACTTTGTGAAGAAAGTCTTCCGTCAAACCTAATACAAAACTACAGAATACTTCACAGCATCCCTGTGCAATACAAAATAGACGGTAAAATAGTTTTGGCCAAAAACCCGATAGACATGAAAGGTACAAAGCTCGAAGTAAAAATGCTGTTTATTACATGTTTAGAACCACACCTAAACAGCTTGCTCGAAGCAGTGGACGAAGCGGGTATTGAAATAGTAGATTGTCTGGCCTCCCCTATCGCAGCATCATTTGTAACCCTATCAAAATCACAAAAAATGGCCGGGTGTGTATTGGCAAACATAGGTGCTGAAACTATTTCTATAGTGGTCTTTGAAAACAATATTCCAATATCGCTAGAAGTCTTCCCTATCGGTTCCACAGATATAACCAATGATATAGCCCTAGGATTGAAAATCCCTCTAGAAGAAGCTGAAAATATAAAAGTAGGCAGTATTGGTCCTGGTTCTTTTTCAAAGAAAAAAATAGAAGAAATAGTATCAGCCAGACTTTATGATGTTTTTGAGCTTATAGAAAATCATTTGAAAAAAATTGGTCGCAACGAACTTCTTCCGGCTGGTATTTTTATTGCAGGTGGCGGTGGTTCTATTGCGGGAATTGAGGATTTTGCAAAAATAAACTTAAAACTACCATCACGCATCGCTTCAATAAATTTAAGTGATAAGAAAAATGATTTTAAAGACTCTATTTTTGCAGTAGCTTACGGGTTATGCATGCTCGGCTCTTCCAAAGAAGAAAAAATCAATCTTGGACTT
>JAUPVY010000039.1 GCA_030916785.1 Patescibacteria group bacterium | reverse complement strand
TACGCAAACGAAGAAACTTGGGTAGGTAAAGCACGCGGGTCGTCTTTCATTTTGCCGGAAAAGAAGTCTAGTGATAATGACATTAGAGATACCAGAAGGTTGTTTTATGTTGCGCTTACTCGGGCACGTAAACACGCAGTTGTTTTATATTCCAGTGAAGAGTCTGACGGAAAAGCACTAACACCTCTTCGTTTTGTAAATGAGTTGCATCAGGATTGTGTTTCGGAAACTCATTTACCTAGAGCTAGTATTGCCTTTAAAGATTTGAAAAAAAATGATAATAATCCTAATCAAGTAGATGATTTAATGATAAGTGAGGCCAAAAAAGTTTTAATTGAAAGAGGTTTGTCTGTAACGGCTCTCAATCACTTTTTGGAGTGTCCTAGCAAGTTTCTGTATGAGAGTATTCTAAAAATGCCACAAGCTCCATCTCTCTCTGCCGAAAAAGGAAGTGCTATGCATGAAGCTTTGTCACGTATATGGACTTTGAGAAAAAGTAATCCTTCTGACACTAGTGGTATTATTGTTTCTACAGTTGAAGAATATATAAACAAATCACTTCTGTCACAGGCAGACAAAGATCGTCTAAAGAAAGAACTTATAGAATCCGCACCGAGTGTGGCTTCTGCTCTAGAACCACACTTCAGTTTATCTGGTCAAATATCAACAGAGAGGTGGTTTGAAACACCTTTTGATACCAAATATGATGATAAAAAAATAACAATTAATATACATGGCAAACTCGATACCGTACTGGATCAAGTGGAGGGAGTTTCTGTGTTTGACTATAAAACAAGACAGGGCATGTCGGTAGCGGCAATAAAAGGGGAAACAAAAAGTGGAGATGGAAACTATTTTCGTCAACTTGTTTTCTATAAAATGCTTTTAAGCGATAACTCGTTGTGGCGCACAAAATCTATAAACACATCACTTGTTTTTGTGTCACCCGATGAAAAGGGTAGGTGTCCAATAGTTACTGTGCCGGTTGAAAAAGAAGATGTAAAAAGAGTAGAGGGAGAAATTGATCTGTTGGTTAACAGTATCTGGAGTGGAAAAATCACCACAGAGTTTTGTGGTGATATAAACTGCCAGTATTGCGGATACAGAAGACTACTAGAATCAGCAAAATAGCCTCATCTGCGTTGTTGCAGTTCAATTTTGTTCGTTCACCGTACGACAAGTACGGCTCACTCACAAAATCTCCTGCGCCTAGCATCTAAGGCTATTTTTCTGATTCTCTATTTTAACAGGGCGTCTATAATATTCTTTAGATTCTCATAAGGTTGAGCTCCTTCGACTACCGTTTTTGTTCCATCTTTAGAAATTATAATTGAGTTTGGAGTTCCTCTACCCCCGGCTTTTATAGCGTCTTGGTAGTCAGCTTCTACTTTTGCAGCGTATTTACCACTAGATAAACAAGTATTAAATGTATCTACATTGAGACCAACTGATTTAGCTATTTTTGGTAGCTCAGATGGATCTAGTGAGTCATTTGAGTTAGTAACATCATATAACATATTTATATATTCCCAGAATTTTTCATTACCGCCTTGGTCATAAGCACATTCTGTAGCTTCAGATTCTTTACGAGCCTTTGAGTGTAGTTGGTCAATAGGGAAGTGTCTGTATACCCAAGCAACCTTTCCGTCTTTTCCATACTCATTCATTACTCTTTTTAGTGTATTGTGAAATACCTTACAGTAAGGGCATTCAGTGTCAGAATATTCTACTATTATTAAGTCTGCATTAGGGTTTCCTAATATATGGTCATCAGATGTGATGGTTCTCATCTCTGTTGTAGTGGTTTCAGTGGTTGTATCTACTGTGCCTGCAGTCGTAGGGCCTTTTAAGTTAGAATAATATAAAGCACCTGCTATAAGGGCTCCGGATATCACTATGGCTATTGGCACTGACAATTTTTCCATGTTCATTTTTGTTGATTTTAATTGTAAATTTAACTTATTTTTGTGTTAACATTGTACTATATGACACATTTAGTAGCAATTATACTTGGTTTTGTTGAGGGTGCGACCGAGTTTATACCAGTTTCATCTTCAGGACACCTTATTATATTCAGAGAGATACTGGGAGCCAAGGATTTTGGTGGCCTAGCTTTTGACGCGGTTTTACAGCTTTCAGCTTCTTTGGCACTTTTGGTATATTTTTGGAAAGATGTGGCCTACTTAGTTAAAAGTGTTTGGCAAATGATTAGAAGAAAAAAACTAGATAGATTAGAAGATCAGGTTTTACTTTATGCGATTTTGCTAGGTACTATACCAGCAATCATATTCGGCCTGCTCGCAGAAAAATGGATGGATACAATTTTTAGAAATACAGAATTAGTGGCTCTGACTTTGGTTTTAGGTAGTATTCTTTTTTGGTATGCAGAAAAAGTGGCAAAGCAAAATGAAGTTATGAGTATAAGTAGGGGAATAATGATCGGGTTTTTTCAGTGTTTAGCTCTTGTGCCAGGTGTTTCTCGTTCTGGGGCGACAATATCTGGAGGGCTTATCGCAGGTCTAAATAAAGATGACGCAGTACGTTTTAGTTTCTTATTATCCATTCCTATACTATTTGGTGCTGGCCTTAAAAAAGTTTTTGAAATTAGGCAAGATTTATTTTCTTCTGATCTAGGTTCACCTCTTTTATTTGGATGCATCACAGCCTTTATTACCAGTCTCATAGCTATTAATTTTCTTATTAAATATCTCAAATCACATGATTTGAAAGTTTTTATATGGTATAGACTAGCTCTAGCTATTATTATAGTCTTTCTTTTTTAATCACTCTTAATCAAATAGGTCGTTTAGTTGACGATTCACTTTTATAAAAGTCGTTCTTTTTGGAAGTTCTTTCAAGTTTGCTGCACCTGTGTATGTACAGGCGCTGCGTAACCCTCCAAGAATTTTTTGTATAGTTGGTTCTATCTTTCCAAGATAGGGGATCTTTACTGCCTTACCTTCGTTGGCTCTGTATTTTCCAACACCACCATGGTGTTTGTTCATTGCGTCTTCAGAAGAAGATCCGTAGAAATGTAAAAATTTTCCATCTTTAGTTTTGTGTATTTTTTGTTCTGATTCTTTGTGTCCGGCTAGCATGCCACCAAGCATTACAAAATCTGCACCACCTCCAATTGCTTTGGTTATGTCTCCTGGCACCTGACAGCCTCCATCTGCGCATATTCTGCCTCCCATGCCATGTGCTGCATCACCACACTCTATTACAGCTGAAAGTTGGGGATAGCCCACTCCTGCTATTTTTCTTGTGATACATGTTGAACCTGGTCCTATGCCGATCTTTACAATATCTGCACCCGACAGTATTAATTGTTCTGTCATTTCAGGGGTGACAACATTGCCAGCCATGATTATTTTTTTGGGATATTTTTCTCTAACCTTTTTTACAAAATTTATAAAATGCTCTGTGTATCCATTTGCAACATCTATAGAAATATTTTGAATAGTATCTTTTTTTAGAATAGAAATAAGTTTTTCTAGTTTTTCAAAATCTTCTCCATTTAAACCAATTGTGTAAAAAACATATTTTAATTTTTCTTCTGGTGTCGAATCAAAAAACTTTTTTAGTTCTGGAAGGGAATAGTGTTTGTGTAGTGCTGTCATCATGTGGTTAGGAGATAATGACTTAAACATCGACATGGTTCCAACACCATCCATGTTTGCAGCAATGACAGGAATAACTTCGAGTTCTTTTTCTCTATTTTTAAAATTAAACTTTCTTAAAAGATTTACATCACGTCTACTTTTTAAAGTAGATCTTTTTGGAATTACCAAGACATCTTTATAATCAAGTTTTATATCTTCTTCTATTCTCATGACGCTGTAAGTTTAGCACCATCAAAAGTGGAGTCAAGGTTAATAAAAATAGTGAGGGAATTTTAAATTTTGAAAAAACTACACTATAGACAAAAAATAATTTTGTTTTGTATTAGGAAAATTATTTTTAATCATTTTTATTGACATTTATCAAAAACATTATTTTTTATTCTGGTTAAATCCTTGTAAATATTTTTAACAAAAAGGGGATATTTATAAGTTTTGTTAAAATTCATTTTTCTCATCAAAAATAGATATTTGTTGATAATACTTGATTTTTACTTTCATAAACCTTAATAAACATTGATATAAAAGATATTAATTTAATTTTTTTATTAAGGTTTACTAAAGAAAAATGTAAAAAATTTTACTCAAAAAAGAGATCAAAAAAGCTTTTTACAATATTTTTTTTATGTTTTATCTATCATAAAATAATTTTTGGCAAGGGGTATTTTTCTGTCAAATCCCATTAAAAAATTTCTAGAATAGATTCTTTGAAATTTGACAGAAAAAAAAGTAAAATAATTTTTTCAAAATAGATAACAAATTCATAATTATCCACATATTTTTGCTGTTTACTCATGATTTAAACGTTATAATTTTTGTAATGAATTTTGGTTTATTTTTTATCAAAAAATTGTACCTTAAATTAACCACTTCTGGTTACCAAAAAGAGAACTTAGGTTCTTCTAATAACTCCGTATTTATAAAGAAAAACTCTACTTCAAAACTGGCAGTTTTCTCTAGAAAAGTGATAGTTGCCTTTGTTTTATTGTCCTTTGTTTTACTACCTTTGCAGACAGCAGAAGCAGCTGGTGTGCCAACGATATTGAGTTATCAGGGTAGGCTTACAAACTCTGCTGGAGATTTGGTTGGGGGTTCGGGAACCGCTTATTACTTCAAATTTTCTATATGGGATAACTCTACAGTAGGAGGTGGTTCCCGAGTTTGGCCTACAGGTCTTCCAACGGCATTTACTTCTACAGTTCGTCAAGGTGTGTTTAATGTAAATATAGGAGACACTGTAAACGGTTATCCTGATACTCTAGACTACAATTTCAATAACAATAGGAATGTATTTCTTCAAATAGAAGTTTCTTCTGATGGTATAACTTATGAGACTCTTTCTCCTAGACAACAAATTTCTTCTGCAGCATTTGCACAAATTTCAGGGGCAGTTTCTGGAACAGGACAATCTTCTTTTGGAACAACTACACCAATATCAAATTCAGTTATTACAGTTGAAGCTACAAGCACATCAGCTACACCTGTTTTGATTAGAGGCTTTGCTGGTCAAATAGCAAATCTTTTTAGAATAGAAAATTCTTCACTTTCTAATTTGTTCTCCATCAACTCTCTAGGAGGAGTCATGGCTTCGTCTACATTGCAGGTAACTGGAGATTCAAGATTTTATGGAAACTTAGTTGCAAATGTTTTAAATGTAGATGGGGTTAGTACATCAACTATCGCTGGAGGATTAGAAATAGCAACTGGGCTCGATTTATCTTCTGGTTATATAGTTGGAGCAGGACTCACTTCTTGTTCTGGAGTAGGAGATAAATTAATTTGGAATTCATCAACAGGGAAGTTTTCTTGTGGTGTAGATGCTGGTGCTTCTGGTTCTGGTATATCAGCAATACTAGCTCAATACTCATCTGCTCAAACTGGAGCAACACAAACCCTTGCCACTTCTTCTGACACAAACATTGGACTAACAATCACTTCATCAGGTGATACACACACATTTACTCCATCATGGATTGGACTGCTTTCTCCTAATCGTGGTGGTACAGGACTTGACCTCAGTGCCTCCTCTGGAATCCTAAACTTCTACAACGGTGTAGCAGGAACAATTGCAACATCATCTCTAGGTCTCCTTACCACAAACGTAACAGAAGGATCTAACCTCTACTACTTAGACTCAAGAG
>JAUPVY010000038.1 GCA_030916785.1 Patescibacteria group bacterium | reverse complement strand
AGGGTGTGAATATGTCTGCAGAGGAGTTTAGGGGGCTTGGCATGACGCTATATGAAGTTGTTTTACCAGAAGATACAGAAACAGGCGATAGAGATAAAAACAAACCTTTAAAAGAATTAATTTCAAGTATGGAACAGTTTTTGTCTGGAATGCTTTCTGTTGTAGATAAAGATGGGACAAAAGATTATAAGAAAAATTACATTGTGCTTGAAATCGCTAATGCAAATGGAAGTGACCAGTTTGTTTTCTATGTAGCAGTGCCAGATGTTCATAAAATTCTTTTTGAAAAACAAATTATTTCAGTTTTTCATAATGCAAAACTGACCGAGGCGACTTCTGACTACAATATTTTTAATTCGGATGGTATCTCTCTCGGCTCATACTTAGAATCTACTGTTAATTCTGTATATCAGTTCAAAACCTATGAGTCTTTTGATCACGACCCTATGAATGTCATTCTAAATAGTTTTAGCAAAATACAGAAAGACGGTGAGGGGGCAGGTATCCAAATAGTTTTTGCTCCTAAGGGGGATTATTTTCAAAAAAGATATGAGTTTGCTATTGAGCAAATAGAAAAAGGTGAAAAAACAAAAGACGCAATAAATCTACCAGAATCAATTGGCGGGGAGTTAAAGAAAACAGTTTTTTCTTTGTTTAAATCTGGACCAAAAGAAGGTGAGGAAAAAAAACCTGTTGATACCGAAGCTATACAAAAAATAAAACAAAAAATCAGTAGCACTATAGTAGCAACCAATATCCGTCTCATAGCATCTGCCCAGAGTCGAATGGACGCAGAGAGAATTTTGCAAACAATGGAATCCAGTTTTAACCAATTTACGGACCCTACTGCAAATGGTCTCAAGGCCAAGAGACTAGAAAAAATAGCACTTCAAAAAATGTTCAGAGATTATTCCTTTAGAAGTTACAACGAAAACGAATTATTACCTCTCAATCTTCACGAGGTAACCAGTCTGTATCACTTCCAAAACACAGGACTTTCTCCAACTCCTCAACTCAAACAAAGTCAATCTATTTCTGCACCTGCTCCGGCTGAAATTGGTATAGAGGGGACATTGCTTGGAGTCAACACATACAGAAATGTGGATACACCCATTTATATGCAAGATGAGGATAGACTTCGACATTTGTACACCATAGGACAGACTGGTACAGGAAAAACAACCCTTTTGAAAAATATGATTATTCAGGATATAGAAAAAGGTAATGGTTGTTGTTTCATTGATCCACACGGTAGTGATGTGCAGGATATTCTGTCTAATATTCCTCAAAACCGTCTACAGGATGTGATCTATTTTGACCCTAGTTACACAGAGCGCCCTATGGCTCTTAACATGCTTGAATATGACAGGTCTCATCCAGAACAGAAGACTTTTGTGGTCAACGAATTGTTTAGTATTTTTCAAAAATTGTATGGTAAGGTACCAGAAGCTCTTGGACCTATGTTTGAGCAGTATTTCAGAAATGCCACAATGCTAGTCATAGAAGATCCAGATACCGGATGCACATTGCTTGATGTTTCTCGAGTAATGACTAATAAATCTTTTAGAGATATGAAACTTTCTAACTGTAAAAATCCAATAGTAGTTCAGTTTTGGACAGAAGTAGCGGAGAAGGCAGGAGGGGAAGCTTCCCTAGCGAATATCGTGCCTTATATAACATCAAAGTTTGATGTGTTTTTGGCGAATGATATTATGCGACCGATAATTGCCCAAGAAAAATCCTCTTTTGATTTCAGAGAAATCATGGATGACAAGAAAATATTACTTGTGAACCTGTCCAAGGGAAGACTCGGTGATATAAACGCAAACCTAATCGGACTTATTTTGGTTGGTAAAATTTTGATGGCTGCCTTATCCCGTGTGGATTCAATTGGTAAAAACTTTCCTCCTTTCTATTTGTATATTGATGAATTTCAGAATATAACTACAAATTCAATAGCAACCATTCTTTCAGAGGCAAGAAAATATAAACTGTCACTCAATATTGCTCATCAGTTTATAGCACAGTTACAAGATGATATTAAAGATGCAGTGTTTGGTAACGTGGGATCTATCGCTACATTCAGAGTAGGTGCAGAAGATGCAGAATATTTGGAAAAACAATTCAGCCCCGTGTTCACAGCCAAAGATATTATGAATATAGATAATTACAATGCGTATTTAAAAATGTTGGTGGGGGGTAAACCGGTAAAAGCCTTTAATATAAGAGCTACAGCACCTCCACAAGGAAATCCTAAAATAGTAGAAACTTTGAAACAGCTTTCGTATCTAACGTATGGTGGAAATAGGGAAGAGATAGAAGCAAATATTCTAGAGAAGTATAAGAAATAAAAAACCCCGTGGGGTGAGGATTAATCCTCACCCACAGGGCAGATGTGTTCGTTGGCTTCAATAGCCAACTCCTGGGCCGACTCCAGGTCTCGCTGGAGCTTTTCGGCTTTCTTCTCCTTTTTGATCTTGTTGCCCAGTCGGCCAAGGAAAGACAGGGTTGACCTGTCATCCGTGTATTGTGCCCAACGAACGCTGTCGGGAACTGGTCGTGTACGACATTGTGCCATCTAGGCACCTCCTACCTATAATACTACTCCTAAAAGTGACTTTTGTCAATAGCTAGTTTACGAGCTTATCCACAACTGCTTTTACGACATCTCCATCTGCCTTGCCTTTGAGTTCTTTCATTAGAGTACCCATGAACATTCCAGCTTTAGATTTTTCTATAACACCCATCTCTTCCATTTTTGATTTAGCAAAAACCATCACTTCATCTTCTGACATCATTTGTGGTAGATAAGTTTCAAGCACAGCAAGTTCTGTTTTTTCTGTATCTGCCAGGTCGGCTCTACCACCTTTTGTAAACTGATCAATAGAATCTTTTCTTTGTTTTACTGCTCTTCGGATTACGTTTAAAACTTCTTCATCGGAAAGTTCATCTTGTGGAGTTCTTTTGAGTGACACTAGTTCGTTTGTGCAGCTTGAAACCAATCCTCGCAAGACACCTAGTCGCACAGCATCGTGTGCTTTCATAGCGTCTTTTATTTGTTCTTTAAGTGTGTTGTGTAGAGACATGATAGTAAAAAGTTATAAAGTGGATATAGAGAAAATATTACCATAAATCCAGTACATTTAGTATAATATGTTTATGGATATTTTACTTTATATTTTGATTGGACTCATTGTAGGTGGAATCTTGGTTTATGTCCTACGACCAAAAGGAAGCACAGATGATACGGGACTGAAACTCATCCTCCAGCAAATAAACGAGCTCAATAGAGTTGTGGATGCAAAAATAGGAGAAAGTACTAGAAATATGAATGAGTCTGTAAGGACTCAGCTCGGTGAGTCAGCTAGTCTCATACGCGAAGTGACAAAAGGTCTGACCAAGCTGGATGAAACAAACCGCCAGGTAGTTTCTTTTGCCGACCAGTTGCAGAACTTGCAAGATATTTTGAAAAATCCAAAACAGCGTGGAATTTTGGGAGAGTATTATCTTGAGACACTTTTGAAAAATGTTTTAGCGCCAAGCCAGTATCAAATGCAATACGCTTTTACAAATGGCGAGATAGTAGATGCTGTGGTTTTTGTAAAAGATAAAATAATTCCTGTTGACTCTAAATTTTCACTAGAGAACTACAACCGAATGTCTGAAACCAATGATCCTACAGAGAAAGAAAGATTAGAAAAATTATTTGTAAGCGATCTAAAGCTTCGTATCACAGAAACTTCAAAATATATCAGACCTGCAGAGGGGACTATGGAGTTTGCTTTTATGTTCATTCCACACGAGGCGATTTATTATGATTTGCTTATAAATAAAATAGGAGCCATAACAGAAGACACAGAAAATCTAATACAGCGGGCAGCAGGAAAATACAAAGTTATTATTGTTTCTCCGACGTCTTTCCTGGCTTATCTTCAGACTGTCTTACAGGGGCTCAAAGCAATGCAGATAGAGGAAACAACAAAAGATATTATAAAAAGAGTGGGGGAGATAGGAACTCATTTGAAAAAATATGAGGATTATCATGCTCGGCTCGGATCGGCGCTCGGCACAGTTGTAAACCACTTCAATAGTTCAAGCAAGGAGTTCAAGAAGATAGATAAAGATGTGGTTCGTATCACCGGTACCTCAATAGATTTTGAACCTGTGCTCATAGATAAACCAGAAGAGGAGGAATAATTGACAAGAGTGGCTTGTCTGCTAGTCTTTCATAAGAAACAGTCCTGAGAGGAGGAGACGATGTTTCCGAAATGTCCGGTCTGTGAGAAGTCAGGAGCACTACGGCCATCTTGGCACAAGGATGCGCATGATTGTCGTTATTGTGGGAGGAGGTTTCTCCGCGGAGAGAGGTTCTACATTGAGGTGTCCCGTCCCAGGTCCGAGCTGGGATCCTACATGACTCATGCTTCACGTGGTGCGCGTCGTACGGTGTCAAACAAAGGCAACAAATAGTTCATTCCTGTAATCTCTCCCGCTCATTGGGGTCTCTCCGGTGGGCGGGTTTGCTTTTATGCCTAACACTTGCAATTTCCCCTTATTTTTTGTAGTATTCTTAGGACTTAAATTATATGGAATTCGCAATAATAAAAACAGGTGGAAAGCAATACAAAGTCTCCAAAGGAGATCTCGTTAAAATTGAGAAATTTAAAGGGGATTTCAAGGTGGGGGATAAGATAACATTTAACGATGTTCTTCTTGTGGAAGACGGAAAAGACACTAAAATCGGTACTCCATACATCGCTACAGCAAAGGTAGAAGGCACTCTAGAGGCCATAGGACGCAACAAGACAGTAGATGTTATCAAATACAAGCAAAAGAGCCGATACTTCAAAAAGAATGGTCACCGACAGCCTTGGTTTAAGGTTCGAGTAGATCTAATCAAGTAATTATAAAACAGCCTCCACTCGGAGGTTGTTTTAATAGAAAAGGGCCCGTATTTCTACGGGCCCCAGACGTGGCTAGCGAACCTTACCGGTTTTCCGGTACTTCTTCCAGATGGGCAACCAATCCTCCTTGAAGAGGGCCAGCTGGATGATGTCACAGAACTTGCCATTCCTCCAAACATGCTTCCTCCTCTTGCCTTCAATTCTGTATCCGCAGTGGAGACTGTAGTGGAGGCTGCGCTTGTTGTACGAGATGACATCTGAACAGATCTTGCGCAAGTTCAGAGTGTCAAAGGCGTACTCGAGCAAGACCATCTTGGCGTCAGTCCCGAACCCACGGTTCCAGTACTCTTTTTCGCCGATCAAGGCGCCAGTAGTACCGGTTCTGTCGATCCAGTTCACGTTATGGATTCCCATCGTTCCGATGAGAACACCGTCCTTGGTTTCGATGCCCATGACGATGTTTTTTTCATCTGAACCGAGCTTTTCGTACCAAGATTCCTCTCGTTTTTCAGTTTGAGGGAACGAGTTGGTGACGAACTCTCGGACGTCTGGGTCATTGATCCAGCGAGTGAGAGCGGGGATGTCCGACTTCTGGAGCGGACGAAGGTTTACGATCCGACCCGTGAGGAAGACGACTTTCTGTGTGCTAGTCATTTCACTTCTCCTTACAAAGAACAAAACTGCCTCAGCGTTATTGCTGAGGCAGTCCATGTATCCCAAAAATGAAGAATTAATTAAACTTGAGGTTCATAGATTGTCCCAGCAGAAATAGTGCAACCGTAATCGGATGCTTTTTTCACTATATTCATTTGGAAAAATCTATGATTTGTCATAGTTCCTATATAATAGCACAATAATGGCAAAAGGTAAACAGGCATTTTTATTGTCTGTTTTTAAGAGCATTTTTTATAGTGTCTGAGTCAGAGTATTCCAGCTCTGTTCCTGTTGAGAGGCCTCGGCCGAGGGTAGAT
>JAUPVY010000037.1 GCA_030916785.1 Patescibacteria group bacterium | reverse complement strand
ATTTAAAAAAATGATTAGATCAAATTTTTTACTAAACCTATTTATCTCCGGTATTATCGTGTGGTCTATAACCTTTTTTCCAGCAATACCATTGTTTAAAATATTCGGAGGAAATATTGTTTTTTTCAGGGCAATAATGGATTCTTTGATAGCTTTTTCAGTTTTTTCTGGATGGTTATTTTATACCAGAAACATAGACGCACCTGATCTAAAAATTTTTGTGCAGACCTGCATAACCTGGATTTTTATTTGCCTAATTCTAGATTATTTGTCTTTTATTGTTGGGCTTGATATGCACTGGAAAAAATACTTGATGGAAGTTGCTAGTGGATATATATTAATACCAATAATATTAAGTGGTTTATACTTATCAAGGAATGTGCATAAAAAACCTTATAAAACTAAGTTATGATATAAAGAGATAAATTATAAATTAAACACATAAATATGTTGAAAGAATTTAAACAATTTTTACTTCGAGGGAACGTAGTTGACCTAGCAGTTGGTGTAGTTGTTGGTGCAGCCTTTGGAACTATTGTCACTGCTCTGGTGGCAGACCTACTCACACCACTTATTGCAGCGATAGCAAAAGTACCGGATTTTGGAAACCTTTCATTTACTATAAATGGAAGTAAGTTTATGTATGGGCATTTTATAAACGCCCTAATATCTTTTATTCTCGTAGCGGGTGCTGTATTCTTCTTTGTGGTAAAGCCCATGAATATGCTAATTGCCCGATCTCGCAAAGAACCGCCAGCAGACCCCACAACCAAAAAATGTACAGAGTGTCTGAGCGAAATACCAATACAAGCCAAAAGATGCGCTCACTGTTCACAACCTACAGTATAAATGCAAAAACCAGAGGAAAAACCTCTGGTTTTTGTTAACATGTTACAATTAGTTACATGCGAATAGATTCCCCTCTTTCAGAGGTCACCCGAATAATGCCGGCCCACAAAGCCGCCTTGGAAAAACTTGGTCTAAAAACCATAGAGGATTTGCTCTACTACTTCCCGGTGAGATATGGCGACACAAGCCAAATGAAAAATATAAAAAACTTGGCAAAGGGTGAGACTTCCACTGTTTTTGGAAAAATATCAGGACTAAAAACAAGCAAAGCTTTCATTAAAAAAATACCGATGTCAGAAGCTACTGTAACAGACGAAACAGGAAGGATAAAAATTGTTTGGTTCAATCAGCCATACATCGCAAAGATGATACACGAGGGACAACTAGTACGAGTAGAAGGAAAAATTTCAGAAAGAAAAGGAGAACCGTACATGAGTAACCCCAAAATAGAGGTGGTTGAAACTCTACCTGTGGCTGTTGGTGACTCTCTTTTTTTAGATAACATCGAAAATGAAGATGACACACACGTGATGTATCCTGTGTACCCCGAAAGTAAAGGTGTAACTTCACACTGGATATACCACACCATACAAAAAGTATTTAGTTCTGGAATCCTAGACCAGATTGAAGAACCCATCCCTCTAGATATTTTAAAAAAATATAATTTACCTGGTATAAAAACAGCTTTTATTTGGATTCACACACCCAAAAAAGAAGGAGATGGTCTTTCTGCCCGTAAGAGATTTGCTTTCCAGGAAATCTTTTTCATACAACTTCAAAAACAGCGAGAAAGAAAACTTTGGAAAAATCAAAATGCTTTTAAAATAGAAACCAGCAAAAAAGATATTGATGAGTTTGTAAAAAGATTCCCCTTTGAACCCACAGACTCTCAATTAAACGCGATTAGATCAATAGTTACAGATTTTAAACGTGGCTACCCAATGTCTCGCCTTCTTGAAGGAGATGTAGGTTCTGGAAAAACTGCTGTAGCAGCAACTGTGATATATGCAATCACACAAACGAAACCTCTAGGAAAAGACTATGGTAATTTACAAACAGCATACATGGTTCCAACGGAAATACTGGCTAAACAGCACTACGAGAATTTTATTACTTACTTCAAACATCTACCGATTAAAATAGGTCTCATGACAGGAAGTGTTTGCCAAATATTCCCTTCAAAAAGCGATGGGGCCAAACCAACAAAAATCTCCCGTGCCCAGCTTTTGAAATGGGTAGAAAACGGTGAAGTGCCAATACTCATAGGCACACATTCGCTCATACAAAAATCTGTGAAATTTAAGCATCTGGCATTGGTTGTCATAGACGAACAGCATCGTTTTGGTACTGCCCAAAGACAAAAACTTACAGATAAAGACAAAACAATCCCTCACCTGCTAAGTATGACTGCTACTCCAATCCCCCGCACTCTTGCTCTCACAATATACGGCGACCTTGATTTAACACTGCTTGATCAAATGCCACATGGACGCAAACCCATAATCACAAAAATAATTTTACCAACAGAAAGAAAAGACGCGTATGAACAAATACGTTTAGAATTAAAAGCTGGAAGACAGCTCTATGTAATATGTCCTCGTATAGATGAACCCGATCCAACCAAAGAGATGGCGGTAATAGCCAAGTCAGTAACCATGGAAGCAGAGAGGTTAAACAACGAAGTATACCCAGAATACATGATAGATATTCTACACAGCAAAATGTCATCAGCTGAAAAAGAAAGTGTCATGGCGGATTTTTCTTGTGGCAAAACCAAGATACTAGTTGCAACTTCTGTGGTTGAGGTTGGCGTAAACGTCCCAAATGCCACTATGATCATTATTGAAGGTGCAGAAAGGTTTGGCCTGGCCCAGCTCCACCAGCTCCGTGGAAGAGTCATCCGAAGCAACCACCAGGCATACTGTTTTGTTTTCGCAGAAAGTAATGGGCAAAAAACAAAAGACCGAATGAAAGCATTGATTACAGCCAAAAATGGTTTTGAGCTGGCAGAGTTTGACCTAACACAAAGAGGCACTGGAGAATTGTATGGCAAGAAACAATGGGGTATCTCCGACCTAGCTATGGAAGCAATAAAAAATATAAAAATGGTAGAAGCTAGTAGAGAAGAAGCCTCACGTATTGTAGAAGAAGATGAGGATTTTGATTCCTATCCCCTAATCAAAGAGTACTTCCAAACTCAGAAAGATAAAATACATTTTGAGTAAAACGAAAGGCCCTGGCCACTACTTATATTTTGTAGTGACGCAGGGCCTGGGGGTGTACTGCCGGAGCTAGGCTCCGGTTCGGGCGTTCTGCCCACGGGTCCGACGCGTACGCTGCATGTTCCGCAGCGCGTCACGCTGGTTGCGCTCGGCACCGCGCCGAGCGGAGTGGCTCGGCCGGTGGGCCGAGTGCCGCTGCACGACCGGGCGACCGAAGTCCACGTCCCACATGGAGGTGCTGACGAAGGTGAGCCCGCCGAGGCCGAGGCTCGTGGTCGGCTCGTTCAGCCCGAGACCGAACATGGCCGAGAAGAAAGCGACGATCGACGAGAGGAACGAGTGCAACATGGTCGTCATGGTGGTGCCTCCCTTGGCCACTATGAGTGGCCGGAAACTTATGTCTGAGTATAAGTATACACTACTCCTTTACATTTGTCAAATACTATTATGTGATTATATAAAATATAGCTATTTAGAGCCAAATTAGAAAGGCCCAGCACTACGAGATGTAGTGCTGGGCCTGGGAAGGGCTAGTCGCCGTGTGTACGGTCGTGGCGCTGTCCCCCACGCCGACGGGTCAGGCGGCCAGCGGCCGTTCCCTTGGGCGACGGGTTGTAGAAATGTCGCCCTTTGTGCTTGCGGCCGCCAAACGGCGACGGCTGCGGTGTCTCCACCACAGAACCGATTTGCAGCACAGCGTTGACGTCTCCGGTCATCCCCACCACTTCCTGGCGGGAATCACCGACAACGTCGGCTGTCGTGAACGCGAACAAGCTTCCGATCTGCTTCATGACAAGAACTGGCATCCCCGCCCCTCCGTGAGGAAACTGCGTGAATTACTGAAAACAAGGATACAATATTTTGGAGAAAATGTTAAGGGGGTTCGAGGACTCGACCGTTACACGGTCAGTACCCCAATTGGATATTTTGTTTCCTTCCAGTCACAAAATATCTCAATTGGGCTTCGAGTCCTGACGCAGAGTCTCCCAGACTCTGCTGAGGGCGGACACGTAAAAAAGCACCTTACGTGCTTTTTTTCGTGTCCGCCCTCCAGGACTCGAACCTGGGACCCCAGAGGTATAAGCTCTGTGCTCTAACCAACTGAGCTAAGGGCGGATGTTGGTATAGATTTATACTATACCAAATTAACACAATATGTAAAAAATAAAAACATTAAAATAAACTAGTAAATTATTTTAATGATAATCTTGTTTTCCGTTTAGTATCGAATTAGCCACCTCAATCGCCTTCTTTGGTGAATACTCTCCACTCATTAATTTTTCTAATACTTCATCAAAACGAGAAGATTCGGAATCATTTGCCCCCATTCGTAAACATTCTTGTCTAATATACAAAATCTCTTCTCTAGCTTTTTCAACATCTGTGGGAAGTTTTATTGGATCAATTCCTTCGTTCATATATTTACTTTATAACTTTTAACTTGATAACTTTAAAACTTAAATCTGATGTTCAATATCTAATTTCTTTTTTGGGGTAATTCCGTTTGCAACAAGTATAGTTTCAAACTCTGCTCTTTCTATTGTTTCTGTTTCCACAAGTTTATGCGCAATAGCGTCTAGAAGTTTTCTATTCACCATGATAACCTCTTCAGCTTTTTCTCTGGCCTCTCTCATAATGCGAGAGACTTCTGCATCTATATCAGCTGCCACCTTTTGTGAAAATTCTTTTTCTTCAACGCCTCTTCCAAATAGTACTTTCCCACCCTGTCCCTCTAGAGCAACAGGACCAACCATATCTGACATTCCGTATTTTGTAACCATGTCTCGAGCTAGAGCCGTTGAAACTTGCAAATCGTTTGATGGACCAGTGGTCAAATCATCAAACAACATTTTCTCTGTAACATAACCACCTAGAGAGACCGCTATGTCATCTAGAAATTCCTTTTTGGATTGTAGTTTCGTGTCTTCAAGTGGAAGGTGCAAAACATACCCTGCGGCACGACCACGAGCAATAATAGAAATCTTGTGAACAGGATCAGCATAAGGCAATATTGATGCAAGCACTGCATGTCCTGCCTCATGGTATGCAGTTATTTCTTTTTCTTTTTTAGATAGAATGTGACTTTTTCTCTCGGGACCCATCATAACTTTTTCAATTGAACGGATAAGATCGTATTGAGAAACTTTTGTTCTGTTCTCTCTAGCGGCTAGTATGGCACCCTCGTTCATAAGAGAATACAAATCTGCTCCAGAAAATCCTGGTGTTCTTTCTGCTATGACTTTCAGGTTTACGTCTTCTGCAAAAGGTTTTTTGGTACTGTGAACATTCAAAATCTCCTCTCTGTCCTTTCGGTCAGGTAAATCCAAAGTAACTCTTCTATCAAACCTTCCTGGTCGAAGTAAGGCTGGGTCCAAAACATCTGGTCTGTTTGTAGCAGCCATAACTATCACTTTTTCATTTGGCTCAAAACCATCCATCTCAACTAGAATCTGGTTTAGAGTCTGCTCTCTCTCATCATTTCCCCCACCAGCACCAACACCTCTCACTCTTCCTACTGCGTCTATTTCATCCACGAAAATAATTGCTGGGGAATTTTTCTTGGCCATCATAAACAAATCTCGAACTCTGGACGCACCGACACCCACGAACATCTCCACAAACTCTGATCCAGAGATTGAGAAGAAAGCGACCCCTGCCTCACCAGCAACAGCACGTGCAAGCAAAGTCTTGCCGGTACCAGGCGCACCCATAAGCAAGATGCCCTTAGGAATACGAGCTCCAATATCAAGAAACTTTTTTGGGTTCTTTAGAAAATCAACGATCTCAGACAACTCTTCTTTTGCCTCTTTGCAACCAGCCACGTCTTTAAAAGTCACCCTCTGGCTTTTGTCA
>JAUPVY010000036.1 GCA_030916785.1 Patescibacteria group bacterium | reverse complement strand
ATTTCGTTACCTGCGGTCTCCTTATGCACCGTTCTGGCTCCCCTCCTCATTCCCATAAGAATCCCCAACCCTAAAAACTCGGTGAGCAGATGACTTCCTCCGTAACTCATAAACGGCAAAGTATTTCCCGTAACTGGGAGCAAACCTATATTCATACCTATGTGTATTATGGAATGAACTAAAAATAGAATGCACAAACCCACCCCAAACAATATTTCAAAATTACCACCTCCTCTAAATGCTATACGAAGTATTCTCCAAAAAATTATTCCATACAAAGTAAAAAGAAGCATGACGCCGGCAAAACCCCACTCTTCTGCAAAAGCAGCAAATATAAAGTCTGTTTGATATTCAGGTAAAAACTGTAGTTTGCTCTGTGTACCGTACCCTATACCCTTACCGAAAAACTGCCCGGAACCAACTGCTATTGTGGACTGGTACGCGTTGTATCCCGTACCCCTTATATCTGTCAAAGGATGAATAAAGTTTATAATACGACTTTTTTGATAAGGCTGAAAAACAAAAAACCATAAACCGCCAAAGGCGACAGATGCGATAAGAAAAACCACGAGCAAATGTTTCTTGGATATTCCAGAAACTAAAACCATACCGAGCCATAGGAAAAATATAATAATGGCCGAACCAAAATCTGGCTGAAGAAAAACTAAAGTAAAAACAACAAAAACATAAAACCCGGAAACTAGTATGTGTCTTATGTTTGCAATATCTATGTGCCGACGAGAAAAATATTTAGAGAGAAGAAGTATGACAACTAGTTTTATCGGGTCAGCCGGTTGAAAAGAAAAAGCTCCGAGATTAAACCAGCTCTGTGCTCCCTTGAAAACACTACCCAAAACAAACAGCAGGGACAAAAGACCGACCGAAAGAACAAACAGTGTAACTATAATTCTGGTATTTTTCAAAAATCCCCAATCAATGAAACTGGCCCCAAAGAAAACCACCACGGAAACAAAAATCCAGATAGTCTGTCTCTCAAAAAACCTACTGGTCTCTGCAAAAGAATTCATGGTAACTAACCCTGCCATGGTTACCAAAAGTACACTGATAAACAAAACCCAATCAATATTTTTGAAGACATTTTTAATATTGTTCAAATACATAACAGTTTAAAAGAATCGGTGTATAACAGTTATGACATTTGGCTTTCTAATACACAACTCGGACGTGATTTTTTCGTATATGCTTGTAAGTTTTTCTTTATTTGGTGCAAAGAAATAATGATTATTTCCGGAACTTACTTCTTTGAGGAAACCTTCGCTGACATTACTGCCGAGGCCTATTGTATACATAATTATTCCAGAATCTTTGATTTCCTTTGCCACAGTTTGAGCCGAGATAGATGGATAATCCTGTACACCTGTTTGTTTTGGTTCTGTAGGGATTCCGTCCGTTAATAGAACTATGGCCTTTTTACTATTTGTTCTTGCTCTTGTGGATTTTAATTCATTGAACGCATCTGTTAAGCCAGCAAATATGTTAGTCTGATCTACTGTAGTAGTGCTTAGAAACACATTCCCAATTACCCCAGTTGCCCCATCTCGATCCCTAGAAAGCAAGCTTTCCTGTCTTGAATTTGTTCCAAAAAATGTCACTGCAACCTGATCATCATCTGTAAGGTTTTTTATAAAATTTTGCGCTGTACTCTTGACTGTGTTAAATGGTTCTGGCGGATTTGCACTCTCTGATTTCATGCTTCCGGATTTATCCAATACCACTGCCACGTCTAGCGGATTAGTACAGGATTCAACTCCTAAATTAAATGGTTTTGGCCAAGTAAAAACAAAATCTTGAGAAGAGTTACGCGCCAGATTATCCACAAAAGTACGAGACGCTGCAACTGCGTTTTCTTTGTTGTCTAACACGAGCACAACCAGTTCAATCTTTGGAATACTCTGTAGAGACTGGTTCATTACTGTACCTGTAATATTAGGTGCTGTAGAAGTGGAATTTAGGGCCCCATATTTCAGTGAGATTTCAGGGTCTTTTGTCATGTTCTTTTGCCAAGGAGCAAAATTCAAGAATTTAAAATCAGCTGACTTTGGCTTGCTGTTTTTTATTATTAGTCCTGTTTCAAAAACAGCAAATTTTTTATTTTTTGGAATTGAAGTAACACCTTCTTTTAACATGATGAGCTGATTTTCTGTATCATAAATTTTGAACTGATATGTGGCCTCATTATTTTCAGAATTAATATTTGGATTTTCAACAAAAGCCACCGCACTATACACATCTCCAGATATATTAAAAATCTTTGACCACAGGACCACAGGTGCCAAAGCGTCGTTTAGACAAAGTGAATTACAAGAGCCCCCGCAATCAACACCTTTTTCGTCTCCGTTTTTCTTGCCATCACTACAAGTCGGTGCTTTATAGAAAAAATTCCAAGTCAGGAAACTCAAAATTATAGCGAGTGTCAAAACAACGCTCCCTCCATATATCAATCTTCTTTTGGTGGACCATGGTGCCATATAAGGTAAGTATAAATAAAAATATAACAAGTTAAAAGAGTGATCGATTTTAGCTTTGAGCGGAAATAAACAATATAGAAAATATTACTAATACAAAAATCAAAAACCAAATAAAATCTTTAAAACCACTAAACCCCATGAAACCCTTACTGCTATAAGTATTTTCTACTGAAATAATTTCAACCCCTTGTTTGTTTCCACGACTGCCCCACCAATTGATTATTTTCAGTACAACTAATACTAAAAAACAAACTATTGAAGCCAAAAATAATATAAGAAAAAAATATCCAACATTCATAAATTCATTATAACAAAAAACACCCCCAATTAGCGAGTGTTCTTTGTTTTTAGATTGAAAACTTAGTTCTGGCGACTAGCTACTCTCCCACGATGTAGTACCATCGCCTCAACAGAGCTTAACTGCCGTGTTCGGAATGAGAACGGGTGAGTGTGGGATCGGGACCCACACGCAAGACCTTTGATAGTTTTTGTAAACAAAAACAGAAAAGGTGTACAGCGACTGTAGGTCGGGACCATTTAAACAGTCTCTTTCAAATATTTATCTTTGGTTTCTGGGGTTAATTTTTCACCAATTGCCTTATATTTTTCAAGTGCTCTTTCTTGTTCACCACGAGTTGAATCGTACAATTCTTGTTGCTTCGTAACAGCCTCTTGTGACTGAGAGTCATCTCTTAACCCATCCAGAACTTTTAAATCACTAGATCTTTTATCAGTTATCGTCTTATATTCTTCATAAGCGCTAAGATAATCCTGTACCAACTGCTCTTGAGATGGTTCTGTTGGAAATTGTTCAAAACTCATATTTTTATGTAAATAATTATAATAATTAAATTATATCATGTACGAAAAAAACCATTCAATACTATGTTCTGGCGACTAGCTACTCTCCCACGATGTAGTACCATCGCCTCAACAGAGCTTAACTGCCGTGTTCGGAATGAGAACGGGTGTGACCTCTGCGATAAATCACCAGAACATAAAACTGAATGGTTTTTGTATTCAATTGTAAAAGTAAATCCATGGAATTCATTCCATGTAACAGGACGAAGCTAATGATGATTTTTAAATTTCCTAATAGAAATCGGCTAATTAGTACATCTCGACTGAACACATTACTGTGCTTACATCTAATGCCTATCACGTGATCATCTCTCACGGGCCTCAAACGATTCCTTATCTTGAAGTGGGTTTCACTCTTAGATGCTTTCAGAGTTTATCCCTTCCCAACTTAGCTACTCTGCGGTGCCCTTGGCAGGACAGCAGACACACCAGAGGTCAGTTCACCCCGGTCCTCTCGTACTAGGGGCAAATCTTCTCAAGAATCAACGCCTACAGTAGATAGGAGACCAACCTGTCTCACGCATGCTCCCACGAATTACTTCGTGCATTGGACTATAACTTCACCCTTTCGGGTTGTTGATGTTTAGTCTCTACGGGTGTCGCCAACAAGGCAACTTCCCTCGGTATTACCCAACCATTTGGGCTTCACCGATATAAATCAACTTTAATCGAAATTTTAATTTCGACCGCCGTGATTTGATTGGTTCTATCTTTTATTTTAATTTCAAAACGAAAACTTCCTCTAAGGATTCAGATTGTGGAGGAATCATGATATATCTTGCGATATGATATGAATCCTCCACGGTCTGAACCCAGCTCGCGTATCTTTTTAAATGGCGAACAGCCATACCCTTGGGAGCTTCTTCACCCCCAGGCTAAGATGAGCCGACATCGAGGTGCCGAACTGCACCGTCGCTATGGACGCTTAGGTGCAACCAGCCTGTTATCCCCAGGGTAGCTTTTATCCGATAATCTCCGGCCGCCTCTAACACGGACCGTCGGTTCACTATGTTCTGCTTTCGCATCTGTTTGACAAGTACGTCTCACAGTTAAGCCAGCTTATGCCATTACACTATCGGCACGGTTTCCATTCGCGCCTAGCTGACCTTAATAAACTCCTCCGTTACTTTTTAGGAGGATAGCGCCCCACTAAAACTGCCCACCAGAAACTGTCTCTGTTCGTTTTTTCCGAACAGGTTAGAAAGTATATCAAACAAGATGGCTATTTCACTGACGACTCCATGGTACCCGAAAGTCCACTTCAAAGTCTCACCACTATGCTACGCATGCAAAACATACCCTCAATATCAAGTTGCAGTAAAGCTCCTGGGGTCTTTTCGTCTAACTGCAGGTAACCGGCATCTTCACCGGTATTGTATTTTCACCGAGCAAATCCCCGAGACAGTTCTCCAGTCATTACACCATTCGTGCACGTCGGAACTTACCCGACAAGGAATTTCGCTTTTCGTTCCTTTTTAACGAAGGACCATATCTTCATCCAATAAATTGGATGCACGGCGTGTGGTCTCTGAGGGGTCTCTCGGAATAAATCCGAGAGACTTCCCTGCTGACCGTCTGTAAATTGCAGACTTCTCAGCATATAGCCATGAGTTTGGACCTGCTATGTATTACTACATAACGAGGCAGCTTTGAATGATTGTAATGATTATTTTGTTTAATTTGTTTATCAAGTGTCTTGCGACACAACTATTTAACAGTCCCAGTCCTTCTGATGCCTCTTACGAAGCATCAGAACCTTAGGACCGTTATAGTTACGGCCGACATTCACCAGGGCTTATATAATCAACCTAGCGTCTTGCGACATTTGGCTACCATATTTGACCTTCTGGCATTGGTCAGGTGTCACCCCCTATACATCCTCTTGCGAGTTCGCAGGGAGCTGTGTTTTTGATAAACAGTTGCCAGAGAAACTTTTGTTGCAACCCTTCTTACGAAGGGTGAGCCTTATTCCGAAGTTACGGCTGCTTTTTTGCCGAGTTCCTTGGGGATCTCTCACTCGTTCGCCTTAGTCTACTCGACCTGACTACCTGTGTCGGTTTACGGTACGGATTCAATGTGATTAAGCTTAGAAAATTTTCTTGGAAGCGTGCTTTGTATAATTCCCTTTGACGAATCGCCAGGTTTAAATACTACTTGGTATTATCATTTAAGAAAGTCAGCGGATTTACCTACTGAGCTACCTCATAGCACTTACTCAAATCCAATAATGAGCAATACATACTACACTCCGTCCTTCCATCGCATCACACCAAAGTCATGGAATATTAACCATGTGTCCATCGGCTGCGGCTCTCGCCATTGCCTTAGGCCCGACTAACCCTGCTCTGATTGACATTGAACAGGAAACCTTAGTCTTTCGGCGTGCGGGGATCTCACCCGCAATGTGGTTACTTGTGCCAACATTCTTACTTCGCAACGCTCCAGCACGGGTCACCCCTTTGCCTTCACAGCAGATGCGAATACTCTCCTACCGCTTGTAGACTTCATCAAGGATCCGAATCGAAATTCGGAAAATATGTTTGCTAACCATAAAAATGGTTGGCGGGGACTGCGGGATTTGAACCCACGACCTCTGGCAAATACTTGCGCCAGTGCT
>JAUPVY010000035.1 GCA_030916785.1 Patescibacteria group bacterium | reverse complement strand
GGCCATTGCTTCATCCAAACTCACCCGTGCTTCTTCTAATTCTATTTCTGTAGGAGATTTTTCCTTTGAACGTCCAGACAAAATACCGCCCGAAAGTAGACCCTGCAAAGAATCTTTTATTTTATTATATTTAGTATTTTTTTTATTGAATTCTATCTTTGCACGAGCATAATTCTCTCTGGCAATATCTAAACCGGTTTTAATTATTTCTGTTGTTTCTGGGTTATCTATTGAAGAATGACTTTGTTCGTTCAACAAATTTTCCTCCTTTTCTTTTTCGTTTATTAACCTTATTAGCGAAGCTTTTCTTTCAGGATCTGTAATATTTTCCGCACTGTTTCTGGCCACTTCAAAATAGCCTTCTTCAATATCTTTCATTACTTGATCCTTATATTTCTTGTCTGGAGAATCTGCTAATGAACTTTCTGTATTTTCTTCTTCTAAATCTCCTGCGACCTCTCCCACAGACTGAGTAGCATCATCAACCACTCTAGAAATCTCTTCTTTTTTATTAGAATCTTCTGGATCTTGATTTTTCATTTCAAACATTTGTACAGCTTCAATATCCTCATCTTTTGGTGGCCAATCCATGTCATTACTTTTGTCTTCATCAGTTTTTCCGTCTATCAAATCAAGAATTTTATTGTACTCACCCTCTGTTAGACGATTTCTTTTATAATAACTAGCGAGCACTCTTGTAATCGCGGTTTTAGGCCTATCTTCCATATCATGTAATAAAGCCTTTTTTGGAACATTTTCAGATAAACTGTAAATGTAAGATACTACTTCTCCGGATAAAGGAAATATTTCTTCCTTAATATCTTCTGCAGTCGAATTTCCATCACTTGCCTCAGTTTTTTTATTAGACTCAAAAGCAGTTACAGAATCTATGTCTATATCAGTTGGTTTTTTTATTCCTGAAAAATCGTGCACACCAGATGCTGGCTCTGATACTTGTTTTCTTAAAATATCGAGATCTCCTGGAAGTTGTTGCGGGCTTTGCTTTATTGGTGGATTTAGATGTAAATCTAAATAATCTGTTCTTTCTACTGGAGTTGCCATATGTGAATATATTATATCCCGTTAAAGTTTAACAATCAAACAAAACACAAAATAAACTGTGTGTTTCTAAAATATAAATGTAATTTTATTTTACATAATCAAAAACTCTAACGGGACAGGTATTTTTAACCACTCACGCAATAAAAAATCTCGCATTTCTGCGAGATTTTTTATTTTTTAATTATTTTGTGAGACTTTCAGATTTGGATGCAGTTCGAGGCGGAATGTGAAAAAGAGGCCGAGCCTTACTTGTCGTAAGGTGAGGACTATTTTTTACATTCCAACAAAGAAATGCGCCAAATATGGAAATCTATTTACGAGACTCCACGATGGTCTTCTCAACGTTTGGTGGCACCACCTCGTAGTGATCAAACTCCATCATAACTGACCCTCTTCCCTGTGTCATAGAACGAATATCAGTTGTATAACCAAACATTTCTGACAATGGAACCTTGGCGTGAATAACTCTGAGCATTCCTCTCTCTTCCATTCCCTCGATTTGGCCTCTCTTTCCTGAAAGTGAACCCGTAATATCACCCATGAACTGCTCTGGCATGATAGCATCAACTTTCATAATAGGTTCTAGAATAACTGGACGAGCTCTTTTGGCTGCATCCTGGAATGCCTGTGAAGCTGCGATCTTGTAAGCGATTTCTGAAGAGTCCACATCGTGATATGAACCGAATGTAAGCTCACAAGAAACATTTACCATCTTGTATCCAGCAACAATTCCTCGGTCCATAGCCTCGTGAACACCTTTCTCAACTGCTGGAATGAACTCCTGAGGAATAACGCCTCCTTTAATTGAGTCAATGAACTCAAAGTCTTCATATCTTTTAACGTTCTTTGGAATTTTTGCTCCTTCTTCTATCTTCTCAAGAGGTTTGATGGTCAATTTAACGTGACCGTACTGACCCTTACCTCCAGTCTGTTTGATATATTTGTGTTCTGCATCTGCTGTACCCAAAATAGTCTCTCTGTATGCCACTTGTGGTTTACCGACATTAACTTCCACACTGAACTCTCTCTTCATACGATCAACCATGATCTCAAGGTGAAGCTCACCCATTCCTGAAACTATAGTTTCTCCTGTTTCTGTGTTTGAAGAAACAACAAATGTTGGGTCTTCATCAGAAAGCTTCTTCAAAGCCATACCCATTTTCTCTTGGTCTGCTTTTGTCTTTGGCTCAATACGTAGAGACACCACAGGAGCCACGAATTTGATAGGGTCTAGAATTATTGGTTGGTTCTCGTCACAAAGAGTGTGTGATGTTTTTGCAGATTTGAGTCCCACAGCTGCGGCGATTTCTCCAGCAAAAACTTTTTTCACCTCCTCCCTCTTGTCCGCCTGAAGTCTCACAATACGTCCAAGTCTTTCTTTCTCACCTGTTGTTGAGTTGTAGATATATGTTCCGGCTTCTATTGTTCCTGAATAAACACGGAAGAATGTTAGCTGACCAACGAATGGGTCGTTTTGTAGTTTGAAAGCAAGAGCAGAAAAAGGTTCCTCATCTGAAGCGTGTCGCAAAATCTCATCTCCTGTTTTTGGATCAAGTCCTTTTACCGCAGGAAGATCAAGTGGAGATGGAAGGTACTCAACAACGGCGTCCAAAACTAGCTGGATACCTTTGTTTTTCAATGCTGAGCCGGCCATAACTGGAATAAGTTTAACCGCAAGACATGCCTTACGTAGAGTTTTCTTAAGATCCTCCAAAGCTGGCTCCTTACCATCCAAAAACATTTCCATTTGAGCATCATCTTGTTCTACGATTTTCTCAATAAGTTCTGCGCGAAATTTCTTTGACTCTTCTAGGTATTCTGCTGGGATTTCTGCCTCACGGATATTCATACCCATGTTTCCCTCAAAGTAGTAGGCCTTCATTTTCAAAAGATCTATCACACCTTCAAATTTATCCTCCAAACCAATAGGAATTTGAAGTCTAACTGCATTTTTTGTAAGTCTGTCTAGAATAGATTCGTATGATCTCTCAAAAGATGCGCCTGTTCGGTCAAGTTTGTTTATGAGACAGATTCGAGGCACCGCACCGTCATCCGCGTATCTCCAGTTTGTTTCTGATTGTGGTTCCACACCGGCAACTCCGTCAAACACAACAACCGCGCCGTCCAAAACTCGGAGACTTCTCTTCACTTCAGCTGTGAAGTCAATGTGCCCAGGAGTATCAATGATGTTGAAACGGTATTGTGGCTTGCCGTCCTTTGGCATGTAGGTAGGATTCCAGAAACAAGTAATAGCAGCGGCCGTAATAGTAATACCTCGCTCTCTCTCCTGTTCCATCCAGTCAGTCACTGTCTCTCCTTCGTGCACCTCACCTATTTTGTGTGTCATTCCAGTATAGAAAAGCACACGCTCTGATGTGGTTGTTTTACCAGCATCAATGTGAGCAATAATACCGAAGTTTCTAACTCTCTCCAATGGATAATCGCGGTTCATATGATAATTAATAATTTAATAAATAAATAAAAAAGCCCTCAGGCAATCACACAAAACTATATACCAAAAGGCAATTTTGAGCAATAAGATAAAATCCAAGGGTAACCCTTGGATTCTATCTTTCCTTTAACCCCCTTACTTCCCTTTCGAGGTCCTCCAGTCTTTCATGGTCTGATTTATGATGGACCAGAGCCTTTTGTATAAAAGGCCAGATGAGCAAACCAATAATAACATCAAAAATAACAATGAGTAGTAACTCAAAGTACCAATGAGCCGGATCTCTAACTAGATGTAAAAATTCTTCCATCCAACCATAATAATACTTTTGAGAGTTTTATACAAAATTCAAAAACATGTTTAATCTCTATTGCATGGTAAGAAAAAAGCCCCGAAGGGCTTCTTTCTTACCATGCAAAGTGGGCAAATGCCTTATTGGCCTCCGCCATCTTGTGAGTATCCTCTCTTTTCTTAACTGCTTTACCTTCGTTTTTTGAAGCTAGTATTATTTCATCTGCTAGGCGAGTTGCCATAGGAGCTCCCTTTCCATCTCGAGCTGCATCAATAATCCATTTCATTGATAGGAAAGATCGTCTCTCTGGTCTTACTTCTCTTGGGATTTGGTAGTTAGCACCACCAACGCGTCTTGAACGAACTTCTGTTAAAGGTCCTGTGTTTTTCAAAGCTGTATCAAATACTTCCATAACATCCTCTACTTTTGCTTTTTCTTTTACGGCTGCTAGTGCTTCGTAGACAATTTTCTGAGCTGTAGCTTTTTGACCACGCAACATAACGTAATTGATAAATTTACCAATCTTTTCTGAACCATATTCATGGTCTTTGCCTACTATGTTTCTGTTTGTAACTTTTCTTCGCATGATTTATTTAAAATTATTTACCTTTTGGTTTCTTTACTCCATATCTTGAGCGACCCTTTGCTCTCTTCTCTACTCCTGTTGCATCGAGCATACCTCGTACTATTGTATATCTAACACCAACGTCCTTTACCTTTCCACCTCGGAGCAATACCACTGAGTGCTCCTGCAAGTTGTGTCCCATTCCCGGAATATACGCTGTTACTTCAAGACCGTTTGTTAGACGAACTCTGGCGATTTTACGAATAGCTGAGTTTGGTTTCTTTGGAGTCTTGGTTGTAACTTTTGTACACACACCTCTTTTGAAAGAAGATGGGTAATAAACTGGTCTGTTTGTCAGAGTGTTGAATCCACGAGTTAAAGCAACGGCCTTTGGTTTTGGTCGAGGTTTGAATCTCTTTCTTTTGATTAATTGATTGATTGTTGACATCGCAGGGTTTACTCTAATATATCTACATAAAAAACGCAAGTAGTTAAGCCGTGATCCCGGTTATTAGGGAGAACTCCCAGAATACTACAGGCAAGAGGAACTTCCAAAGGAAGAGTATGAAAAATATTAGTATAAATGTGCCGTTTTCCTCTAGAAAATCACGGACGTTCTGCATGTGGTAAGGCAAAAGTGAAAACAGTATCTTTGAACCGTCCAAGGGTGGTATGGGAATAAGATTGAATGTGGCCAGAACTAAGTTTATAAAAATAATGGTAGACGATATATATAAGAACGATTCCCCAAACTGAGCTGATATGCCAAATCGAATAAGTAACCCAAAAAACACCGCTATACATATATTAGATATAGGTCCTGCAGCTGCTACTATGGCCTCACCCCATTTTTGGTTTCTCAGGTTGTACGGGTTAAAAGGAACTGGTTTTGCCCAGCCGATAATAAACCCACCGAGAAAATAAGACATAACTGGGAGCAAAAAGGAGCCAAACCACTCCAGATGTTTCAATGGGTTAAGGGTTAGGCGACCCTGGAATCTGGCCGTATTATCCCCCTGTAGATATGCCGCATAGCCGTGGGAAACCTCATGGACGACCACAGAAAATATCAATATTAGTATGGAAAATATAAACTCTGCTGGTATTTGCATTTGCTTTTTGTATTCTATATGATAGCATAATCCAACGTATGGCTAAAGCATGTCCAATAACAAAAAAGAGCTCTCAACTATCTGGTGGTTATTCAAACCGCACTCGTGCGACACAATTTAACCCAACAGGAGTAACGAGAAAATACGCAAATCTTCAGAAAAAGAAGATTTATATTCCTGAACTCAAAAAAACAATAACAATGACTCTTTCTGCTCGCGCAATCAAGACTATTCAGAAAAACGGCGCCTACGCCACTCTCAAAAAAGCCAATCTAATATAAACCTAAAAAATCGCCATCTGGCGATTTTTTAAACTACTTACACCCAACTGTTGGCTCTTTCACCTTTTTATTCTTTAACACAAACTCATTTCCGTCTGACTCAAAATTTATTTGACCCATATTACACGTAACTAAGGTTACTAATTTTTGTTTATTTAAAATATCTAACACTTCTTTGTTTGGGTGATTGTATGTATTGTTTGTTCCAGCTGATATGACCACCCACTCCGGAGAAAC
>JAUPVY010000034.1 GCA_030916785.1 Patescibacteria group bacterium | reverse complement strand
CCCATAAAACAAAGTTGGCCGATGCTGGTAATTTTATTTTTTGTGGATTCATTTTGTTTAAATTATTTTAGTAAAAATATACTTAGTTTAATTATAAGATTCTTTTAACAATTAAACAATCTTGGTCAGTTACCTAATTGAATTTTACATAACTAGGCTTAACCAACATACTGGAAACCCTAGACCAGGCGTGACAATCATAACTTACACTATTAAAATTTGTACCTAAAACCTTACCACTAGTGATATCTGCTGGAATAACATCTGGTAATTCTGAGATAGATTTTGGCTCTGTTCTAACTCCTGTAGCCATCCCCTCGGTCCAAACATATAGATAACGACCATCATAAACCATTAATGTTGATTCAGATTTACCAGTAGAATACCTCGTTCTAAATTCTGCTCTGAGCTTATTATCTGAGATATAAATAAAGTTTGTACTGGTTTGATTTTGACCAACCTGTTCATATTTACACTCATGACTACCGTCAATAGCCAAAACACTCTTCAGAGTCGCAGGTTTTGAAGTACTCGTGACAGCTCCTGGTGTTGGGGTTTTTACAATCTTTGTTTCCTCTGTAGTAGTGGCTGCAACATCTCCATTGTTTGATGGAACTATTTCCACACCATTCTTTGGTTCACGAACATACCAAACTACAACAAGGACCAAAATGATACCGAAAACTGATAATATTTTTTTATAATCCATTAAATTTAAATTAAGTAATAATCTATCTAAATATTAACACAATCAAAGTTTTATTGTAAAAAATACAATAACTTTTATGCTATAGTTATTATATGAAAAAGTTCCTCCTACTATTAACAATAATTATAGTCATAACCTCTATTAGTTTATTTTTAAATGACAATAAAAAAACAGTAACTGATGACACTTTGGCTACCTATAGGAATTCTACTTTAGGTATTTCTTTTAAATATCCTAAAATCCTAACAGCCAGTGCTACTGATGGCACCATAACCCTTTTCCACGATATTCCCTTTGAAAACACGGGTGAATGCGACATGACGGGAGAAGATACGATATATCCTAGACTGACTGATTTCAGAGTAACCATGAAAAAAATGAATAAAGGTTTGGTTGATACTATGAAAACTGTGAGTCCCTATATTCCACAAGAGAATTTTATAAACAATCAAGTAATAGAATCATCTGGTTTTATTGATAAGTTTTCAATCGGAACACTAAACGGCTACGCAATATATGAAGGCGCAGAGGGTTGTGGACAAACTACCTACTACTTCCCCGTGAAAGACGACCAGACTCTGATAGTGGGCAAGGCATCGATTCAAATACTTTCTGGTATTTTCTCGGGCAATAGAGAACAAGAGGTTCTGGCCGTTCCAGGTGCAATATCAAGAGAACAGTCTCAGCAAATATTTCTTTCCATCCTACAAACACTAAGTATCTAGAAGTATTGTATGTATGGCAAAAACGTGCTATATTTGTGTTGTATTTATTGAGTTTTATTAACTAAACATACATTTTTTGTCTACATACGTACGTATAAACAATCAGATAACAGCGCCGGAACTTCGTGTAATTATGGAAGACGGTTCAAACCTAGGAGTTATCTCCATAAAAGAGGCTTTGGACAAAGCACGAGAGGAAGGGCTTGATCTAATTGAAATATCGCCAAAGGCCAATCCACCAGTTGCAAAAATCATGGATTATGGTAAATTTCAGTATGCTGAAAACAAGAAGCTAAAGGTGGCAAAAACCAAGGCTCATACTGTAGAAATCAAGAATATACAGGTAAAAGTAGGCACGGGAGACCATGATTTGGAGCTTAAAGCAAAAAAAGCCTCTGTTTGGTTAAAAGAAGGAAATCGTATAAAAGTAGACCTTTTTCTACCAGGAAGAACAAAATATATGGACATTAAGTTCCTAAAGGAACGCATGGACAGGGTTTTGAAACTCATTACAGAGGAATATAAGGTTGCAGATGAGGCCAAAAAGTCTCCAAAAGGACTAAGTATAATAATCGAAAAAGCATAAAAACAAATAAATCATTATGAGCACAAAAACAAACAAATCATTCTCAAAAAGATTGAAAGTAAGTAAAAACGGCAAAATCACTGCACGTAAAAGTGGCCAAAACCACTTCAATGTAAAGGAAAGACGCCGAGCACAGCTAGCCAAAAAGAAAGGTGTTTCTTTCACAATCAGCAACAAAGACCGTGCTCATTATATAAAATAAGATATTTAATAATAAACAAGAACTAACATGACAAGAGTAAAAGGTGGTGTAAATGCACTAAAATCAAGAAAGAATATCCTCCGAAAAGTAAAAGGTTACAGAAACGGAAGAGGAACAAAGGAGAGACAAGCTACAGAAGCCATCTTTCACGCTGGTACATATGCTTTTGCACACAGAAAAGACAAAAAAACAGATGCAAGACAACTATGGAATGTTAAGATTTCTTACGCTTCAAAGGAGCTTGGTACATCATACAGCAAACTTATGGGTGACCTAAAAAAGAAAGGTGTTCTATTGGACAGAAAAGTACTAGCAACTCTAGTACAGGAAAACCCAGAAGTATTCAAGAAAGTAGCAGAATTCGCAAAACCATCCCCTGCTCCCAAAGCAACAGCAGCTAAATAAACAAAAATCCGGCCAACAGCCGGATTTTTGTTTTATTTAGTAAACTTAAATGTTGATAGGATTGAATCTAATTCTTGCCTGCCTGATTGATAATTATTATTTGTGTTGGCTACAAACCAATAACTTTTGTTATCTTTTACAAAATAAATAATTATCTCGTACGGCATCTCATATTCATTGTTGTTATAATAATATACTGAATATTCAATATTGTTTAAAACAATTTTTTCTTTTTTTTGCATTTTACCTTCTTTTTCTAACCTATCTAATTCTATACCACCACCTAACTTAGAATCAGTAGCAACAAAGGTTACGCCAGTTCCAAAATCTCTTGGCAAATATAAAATAACTCTATCTAAATCACCGGAATTAATTTCATGCTCAACCACCCAATCACTCGGATACTTGAACTCAAATCCATATGTATCGTTTCTATATGTTTTCCAATTATCCGTCTCATTCACAGAAACCGGTGAATTTTTGTTTGTTTGTTTTGGATAAAATAATATCGCTGTCCAACTGACAATCCCAGCAATAATAATCAATGCCAAAATAAAGATCCCAATAATTTTAGACTTAGTCAGAGAAGGAGGTGTGACTAGTTTAGAAGAAACATCTATTTGTTCTGGTTCCATATGATATTAATTATATCACCAATTTATAAACAAAAATCCGGCCAAGTGCCGGTTTTTTGTTTTATTTTTTTCTCAGTCTTTCGCTGACTGCAATTACAAACCTTATAGAACCACCTTCTCCTTCACTTAGTATATCTGGAAACATCCCCTCCACACTTGCCATCTCTTTTTCCTTAAATTCTGGAAAATCTTCAAGTAGTTGCAAATATTCTCCCAAATTTTTGGCGTGGCACAATGCACCTTCATATTTATCGGACATTTTATTTTCTTGATACCACTCAAGTGGACCAACACCCTGAGCCAAATTAAACGCAACATGAGAAAAATTATTGTACCCCCTAGGAAAGGAGTCGAGTTTTATAATTAGTGAATGGTACAAGGACTTTAAGTTTTCCCAGTCTTCTTGAGTAACTTCTTTCTCTGGGTTTGATATTGGAATTCCTTCTGACATAATTTTTTATATTAGTTTATAAATCATATCTCTTACCCCTCTCTGGGTACACGGCCTCTACCTCTAGCTCTTCTCGCAATCTTTGGACCAGATAGGTGGATGCTTTTGGCTCACCCATTACAACAAAAACTTTTTTCACTGTCTTGGCTGTATTAGAAACCATATCTACTATACCATCAGAATCTTTGTGAGAAGAATACCCAGATATCATTTCAACTCGCGCTTTTATCGACACTTGTCTGCCATTTATTTCTACATATTTTGGTCTTTCTTGTATTTGTCTGCCCAAAGTTCCTATAGCCTGGTAACCCATAAGAAGGATAGTGCTCTTTGGATCTGGTAAGAAATTTATCTCGTGCGACATTATTCTGCCTCCAGTAGACATGCCTGAACCAGCTATAATGATTTTTGGATTTGCTGTATTTACTATTGCTTGTGAATCACGAGATCCATGGGTAATATTCAGTTTTGGAAAATCAAAAACATTGTCCCCTCCCTTTATTTCTTGTTGAACCTCTGGTTTAAAATCTTTTTTGGAACGAGCGTAAACTTCTGTGACTTTCTGACCCAAAGGAGAATCTAGAAAAACAGGTACAGAAGGAATAAGTCCCCCCTCTACTAAATTATTTAATTCGTACAAAATAACCTGGGTTCTCTCTATAGAAAATGCAGGGATAACAACAGCACCATTGTTTTTTATTGTTTCGGTAACAATCTGACGAAACTTTTCATCTCTTTCATCCTTTGGTTCGTGGTTTCTATCCCCATAAACACTATCAACAACCAGATAATCTGCATCAGTAATTTCTTCTGTATCTTTGAGTAAAGGCGCAGGTGAATTACCAGAATCTCCTGTAAAAACTATTTTTTTGCCATTGAAACTGAACTCATACATAGCAGAGCCAAGTATGTGTCCAGCATCTTTCAAATATACAGAAAAATCTTTATTAATTTCTGTATTCTTGTGATAAGGAATAGTTTTCCATAAAGAAAAAGCTTTATTAAAATCCTCGACGTTATAGAGGGGCATTTCTCGAACCCCCTCAATACTAGCCTTCTCCTTCATATCCATGACCTTCAAGGCGTCCAAGAGCATCAGGTGGGCTAATTCCTTGGTTTCTTCTGTTGAGTAGATTGTGCCCTTGAAACCATCTTTAACCAGTTTACAAACCCTACCTATGTGGTCCATATGGGCATGAGTAATAAAAAGATAATCCATAGACTTCACGTCATAAGCAAATGGTTTACTGTTTTCAGTATATGCCTCAGGTGTTCCCTGCTCTAAGCCACAATCAACTAATATATTTGTGTTGTTTCCTTCCAATAGGAAATTAGCACCTGTAACTGTGCCCACCCCACTCCAAAATGTGATGCTTAGTTTTTTTTCCATATTTTAATTCCATATAAAGAACCGAAAAATGACCCAACTATATCTAAAATCAAATCAGATGATGTGTCAGTAATATAAGCCATGCCATCTGAAAAAGAAGCGGTCCCCATACTTAACTCAAAAACTTCCCAAAGCAAACCAACTACTAGAGTACTGAATATTGCCCGAGCAATGATTTTATTATTGGTCCAGGTAGATAAATCTGTTGTATTTTTAATAAACACCAGAGAAAACATGCCTACAACAACTCCCCCTAGAAAATGTAGAACCATGTCGTACCACCAATAAAACCAATCAAGATAAAACTTAACTCCCATAAAATGCAAAACAGCAACTACAAACAAAAGAATGGCTGCTGTTTTGAATAGACTTGTTTTTGTCATCACTTCCTAATTGTACCAAAATAAAATTAAAATACCCACGAAAATCATTTAAACGAAAAATCCCAAATCTGGATGAAATTTGACGTGAGAATTTGAAAATGTGAGGAGCCTTACAATAGTAAGGTGACAAGCATTTTCAAATTGGGAACGAAAATTTCGCCAGATTTGAGATTTTTAGTAGGATTGCGGTGATACTCCCCTACGCAGAAAAGTAGGTGGGTGTTCGCACTTACACTCGTCAGAACAAAAAATAAATTTCATGCTCATCGTGGTATAAAAATATTGAACTCCCTTAAAAATTCTTAGGTAGAAAGTATCAACGCAACCCTGTTTCAATTATACACCCCCACTAAACCTAGCCAACTTGTAACCCAACAACAAATAGTGTGTAAATAGATTTTACTCTAAAATACCGTCCAAATTAACATCATATAAAATACTCTCTTGAACTAATTTATAATCAATAAGTTCATCTTTTGTAAACCAGTGTGCAATCTCCGCTTCTGATTCCTTTGCTGTTCCAGAGGCATGAACAAGGTTTCTAACTGCCCTA
>JAUPVY010000033.1 GCA_030916785.1 Patescibacteria group bacterium | reverse complement strand
ATTACATGTTCTGGATAAAGTCCGTGCAATGTTCTTATCTGAGAAACAGATTTTTCTTCTAAGGCTACTCCGTGTTTTCCGAGCATATCACTCCCCATGCATTGAATAAAATCGACTTGATGAACAAAAGGTTCTAAAAGAGAAATGTCCGTAGATGGTTTTATTGCGACACCGACAGACACTATATTTTCTCTACACAAATCTATTACTTCTTGAAAATTATCCGTTGCTTCTATGTGAGCTACGATAGTAGAAGCCCCCGTCTTTATCCAATCCAAAACAGAATACTCTGGATTTTTTATCATCAAATGAACTTCAAACTCTACATCCTCCCATTCAGGCCAACCCTCCTCCTCTCTTTTCAATCTATCAAAAAAATCTACATCACGACCATTGTATGGCCATGTTTTAGTGGGAACAAAAATACCATCAGTAATATCTATCTGCACTTTTGGTGCAAATTTCTTAACTCTCTTTATTTCTTCTTCCAATTGCTCCTTTGTATGTGGAATTATTGCGGGTACTATTTGTATCATAAATTTTCTATCTTTTTTATTCTTCTAATGTGTCTCTCATCATTTGAAAACTTTGTGTGGAGCCACATATCTACTGCTTGGGTTGCCTCCTGAGTTGTAATAAAGTGCGCACCAAGAGACAAAATATTTGCGTCGTTGTGTTCACGGGTCAAAGTCAGTATGTGTTTTGGTCCTCCATAGAACACAGCGCATCTAACACCCGGAAAACGATTGGCTACTATTGCCTCACCCTGACCTGACCACCCCAAAACAATTCCCATTGAATCCTCTTCGTGGGCCACACATTTAGCAACTATAGAAATATAGTCTGGGTAGTCATCATTGTGAACGTATTCCTTTGGACCACAGTCATAGACTTCAAAATCACCCTCTACCAAATGAGAGATGAGTCCTCTTTTCATTTCAAAGCCTGCGTGATCTGAACCAATATAAATTTTCATATTACCGATCTAATTATATCAGACAGAAAGAAAAACACACCATCCTCGGTGTGTTTTTCTTTTAAACTTTCATAATTTGGATTTCTTACTAAGCCTTATTGTCTGATTGGATGACGATATCGTCCACAGTACAAACCCCTCCCACACATGCTAACTCTGCTTTTTGATTCAACTCATCTGTTGCCTCATACGTAACAATCTTTGAGAAATCTATATTTTCAAATCGCTTTAGCATTTCTTTGTATGTTTTCTCATCTGTAGTCTCATAAGGAGCTAGTTGATACACATGACTATCTCGAGGCAAGAATGATAGTCCTCCTACAATATCCCAGTTTTGATACACCCAGTTGGCTACCTCTATCCATTCACTTTCTCCTACTGAAATTGTTGTTGATGGATTATGCTCTGTAAAATTCTCTTTGACCATTTTCCAGTACTCTAGTTGTTGTAGTGCTGTCTGATCATCTTTGAAAACTGACTTGTCTGGTGCTCTAACTGGGAAATCTAGAACATAGGTCGTAGCGTTTTCCATTGTCTGTCCAACTTCTGGGTGGAAAGGAATGCCCTGATCTTTTAGCATTCTAAATAGTGCATCTGTCGCAGCAATTCTCACTCTTCTTATATAGAACGCTGAATGTCTTGGGTGAATACCAGAAGAAGAGTCTACTGTCTGTGAAAGATTTCCAGAAGGTTTTACACAAGTAATACATGTTGATTGGTTTACTCCAAACTGTTTTGCATAAAGTTTATTTATTCTTATAGCTTCATTCTTTAGCTTCTTCATCATCTCTGGTTTTCTTACTGCAGGACTATCCCATTGACCAGTAATAGAAACTCCTAGAAGCGCCTCTTTTTGACAATTATCTGTCCACTCTTTTGAAAGGTATGGAAAATTCGTAAGAGAAGCCTGATATGTTCCTAGAATAGTAGCTACTCTCATTTTTCTCATCAAAGTCGCTTCTGTATCTTCTGCTCTAGCCACAATCTCTGACAAGTTACAGAATTGTTTTGATTGAAGAATAATTTCTCCACAAGGATTTCCTCCCCACTTTGGCACCTCACCATCCTTAAACTGTTTCAATCTTCTCTCGGGCAATGTGTGTGCAAGTCCACCACGGTTATAGATACCTCTCTCTCCAGAACCAGATTTCATCAGAGCAAGCCATTCTTCCATAAACTCAGCGTTTGTTGGTTTAGTTTCATAAACTGCAGAGTTGTTGGCAAGAGAGCGTTGTGGCTCTGTCATCCAGAACTGACCCTTCTTTGCATCACGAATATTTGTATCAGCCAAATCAGAAAGAGAAATCATAGCACTTCGCCTAACTCCTCCAGAAACCACAATCTCGCCTATTTTACACAAGATATCGTGTGCATCTATGTTCTCCAGTCTTCTTCCTTGTCTGGTTAACATCTTTGTTCTTGTGAAAGCAAGAAGTTGTCTCAATGGTTCAGGGCCTGAAGATTTACCTCCCATAGTTTTAAGTCTTGCACCAGCTGGACGAAGTTCTGAAAAATCAAAACTGATATCCATTCCGTTTGCCCAAGTTTCCATACCCAAAGTTAAAGCATCACACCACCCCTCCTTACTATCAGGGATAACGTGTGTTGGTAATTTTTTACCTGTTTGTCTTTTTATTTGAGGAAGTTTTTGTATGTTCTCACTTTCAACTGACCATCCAGCACCTGTACCACACATAGATATGTACATTACCTCTGCAAAGTCCTGAAACTTTTCTGGAGCAACATATGAACAGTTATATGCACAAACATTTGTAGTTCTAGCAGCAGGACCTGAGAACTGAAGAAGTCTCATTGATGGCATGGCTTCTTGTTTTAGAATTGATTCACGAACTTCTTTGAATTCAGAGTCCTTCAGTTTCTTCCCAAGATTCTCTTTCATGAAACTCATGTATCGATCTACTGTCTCTATCCATGTCTCTCGACGGCTCTCCTCAGGAATCCATTTTGAATATGTTCTGTAATAAATAAATTCTCCCAAAGGATTCTTGAAATATTTTTTTGAGTCTTGAGCTAGTTTCTTAACCTTCTCTGGAACCTCAACACCTTTGTATCTCAATTTGTTTCTTTCACTTCTGTATAGAATATACGCCTTGGCTGTTGCCACGTATTCAGAGAGCATTAGTTCTTTCTCAACTGAATTCTGAATCCCCTCTACCGTTGGCACGAAACTGGTGTGTTTTTTGGAAATACGAACCAAATCTGCAAAAACTTTGTTGGCCACCATATCCGCCTCCTCTTCAGAACCCTCATTGGCAGCTATCATGGCCTTGTATATAGCTGACGATATGCGTTTTACATCAAAAGATACAATCTCTCCGTTTCTTTTCTCAACATTTTTTATCAAACCTGTCTTTTTCTCCACTACTACCGGTGCTGCTTTCTGTACACTGCCAACCTTTTTTGTTGAGGAAACTTTTTTTGTATCTTTTGACATAATTTTGATAAAAATTAAAAAATTTTGATAAAAAAACTACGAAATGCTAAAAATTTCTTCAAAAAGTTAACATTTCGTTACATTATTGTACCTCAATCACCCACAAAAAAAAGTGGATAACTCTACCTTTCAACCCCCACATAATAGAAACTACAGATTGTAAAGAATGCTCAATATTAAAGCTTACATATAAGCATTTTTAGGTTACTTTTTTAAAATTTTAACTCCATCTCCTATTTTGATGTTATTAATATCAGATTGTCCGGCTAAAACCTCTAAAACGTACAAACTTTTTGACTCTGGAGAGAAAACTTTTGGATAAGTTTTCGGAGAAACACTCCTTTCCACGTGTACTACTCGTAAATTTGCATCAATCCAGATCATATCTATTGAAAAAAGCATATCTTTCATCCAAAAACCATGAAAATCTTCTTTTTCGAAGACAAAAAGCATCCCCTCATCACTTAATAAATATTTCCGATGTGACAAACCATTCTGTCTACCTGTGGCCGTGTCCATTATTAATACAGAAAAAACTTTTTCGTTTATAACAACATCTCCCCGTAAGGGAACTAGCGGAGGCGTGGTTGTTTTATTGGTAAATAAGAAAAAATAAATAAAAATCAGCAAAAAAGATAGTAAAAATATAAAAATAGTTTTCTTCATAAACAAACTATATCACTTTATTGCGTTTACAGACAACAAAAAACCACCTTGCGGTGGTTTTTTGTTTAATATGAAATATTAGAGTTTTGATTTCTAAAGATTTTCACAATTTAGATGAAATTCGAGGTGGGTGAGAAATTTGATTGGAGACGTACAGTAGTACGGTGACAATCAAATTTTGAAATCCAACGAAGAAGTTCGCTAAATTTGGAAACCTTTATTACCAAGTTCGGCCTCCTCGAGAGTCTCCTCTGTCAAAGCCACCTGTTCTTGGAGCTCTTGGTTCCATTGGTCGTGCTTCATTTACTGTAAGCTTTCGTCCATCAAGTTCCTGACCATTCCACTTTTCAATAGCTGCGTCTGCGTCTGCATCGTTAGCCATTTCGACGAAACCGAATCCTTTTGATCGGCCTGTCATTTTATCCATGATAATTGTAGCAGATGTTACTTCTCCTACTTGTGCGAAAGCATCTTTCAATCCACTATCATTAGTAGAATATGAAATACCTCCAACATACAACTTCTTTGCCATTATATTTTCCCTAGTCTTTATTTTTAAGCTGTAAGGCGACTAGCTCTCTCAACTCTCAAGCTAACAAATTAATGCGCTACGAAAACCTACGAGAAACTTACATTAGTACTATTATAGCACCTTTTAACCTAAAAAGTCAATGGGGTAGTAGAAAATGACCTTGTGCACTGTGCACAACTAATTCTGAGGTCATTTTCACTACGCCATTTAGACCCCGTAGTGAAGTTGGTGTTTTGCTTTATATGCACGGTATTTCCGTGCCACACCAACTTCTACTACCGGGTCAAGTACCTTAATCCACAGTAACTTTCTTCATAACAACTGCCGTAGCAGGCTTGTCGTTAGCCCCCGTTTGCACATTAGCTATTGTATCCACTACGTCTTGTCCTGATACAACTTTACCAAATATAGTGTAGGCATTTGGTAGTGGATAGTCCGCTGTCATAATAAAAAACTGACTGCCGTTTGTATTTGGACCAGCGTTTGCCATAGCAACCACCCCCTTTTTATATCCTGCCTTATATGAAGCTGTGTTTGGGTTTAATTCATCATCAAATTTGTATCCCGGACCTCCTGTTCCAGTACCGTTTGGATCTCCCCCTTGTATCATGAACCCTTTTATCACTCGATGAAAAGTTAGTCCATTATAAAACCCTTTGTTTGCAAGAGTAACAAAGTTTTCAACTGTTTTAGGCGCATCACTATTATATGTCTCAAAAACTATTTTCCCGTAATTTGTTTCTATTGTAATCATGTTTGATCTCTTATTAATAATATCTGACGTCGTAGCTACAGCACCCACTACTTCGGTGCTAGTGGATACTTGTTGTACGTTTGGTACATCTATTGTTTCTGATTTATCACCAGAAAACAAAAAATAACCTCCCAAAACCAGCAAAGCTATAACAACAATACTCAAAACTATGTTTTTCATTATTTGTAATAAATAAATTTATAAATCGTTTGACTATTATCTATCATAAATAAAAAAGTGGCAAACTATTTGACAATATATACAAATTATATTACTTTAATCCCTACCTCGGGATGTCCCCAAGGTTGTTCCTTACACTAACAGAGGCCAGAAATGCGCAGGATCAAGATTCTCGCACTGTCACTCATGGTCGCCATGTCGGCGATCGCAACCACCAACGCTTCCGCCGACACCGTCTCGATCAACTTCGAGGGACCGACCTACAACCTCGGCGCCATCGCCAATGGTCAGAACGGCTGGCAGGTGACGAACCCCGCCTTCCAGCAGGGCGTCACGAACGTCGCGCCCATTTCGGGTGCGCAGAGCTGGGTCATCAACTCGCAATTCGGACAAGGGTCGTTCGGCGACCAGCCGTTCTCCCCCGCATTGACGCAGGCCGCGGGTGAAACCGCAGCCATGAACTTCTTCGAAGCCTCGATGAAGTTCATGCCGATGGCAACGCAAGCAAACGGTGATGGGGTTACCCTATCCACGGACAATGGCACCGGACAGCGGATGGACTGGT
>JAUPVY010000001.1 GCA_030916785.1 Patescibacteria group bacterium | reverse complement strand
ATCCTTCATCGGTAAGCACCCCTCCGACAACGTTAAAAGGCACTCCTTCAAAAAAATGCCAGTACGGTACACGTGGTGGTTCCACCACGTCCCATTTTTTATTATCTGATTTTGCAACCCGAACCACATGGTCACCAAAATAAATATGTGGAACGGTCTTTTTTTTAGTTTTATTTTTAGAAATTATCTGACGAACAATACCTGCTGTTTTTATTTTTGATATGACATGTTCTACTTTCCACTTTTTTTTGTCAGTTGTTGTGGCGTACACAAGTGATAACCCAGACTCTGTTTCCCGTACATATGTCATCACCAATTTTTTATCATCTCCCCCAAACCGAAAATCCTTGCAACGAACAATGTCTTCTTTTTTCTTTTTCTCATCCACAATAGAGACCGCGGATGATTTGGTTCCAAATGAACCGTCTTTGGACGCTGGTGTTATACATAAACTCTGTCCTTTATTGGTCAGGTTTCTATACAGCAAAAAACTTTTTTTCTTATGGTATCCAACAGCAAGAGGTTGTTTATATGATACAGTCTTTGGTGATTCTTTTTTTGTTTTTTTTCTTGCTAATACCATGGTAGTCCTTATACATTAAACCCTGCCATATTTATCCTCAACCCGAACAATATCATCTTCATCAAACTCACCCGTGGAAACCTCTAAAATAATAACGTCATCAACAGGAGCAGCGATTCGGTGATGTATTGCGGGCGCAACAACAAATTCATCACCAACTGTTGGGTTGTGTGTGTCTTCTCCAATGAGTAACTCTGGATTGCCCTGTATAACTCTCCAAAATTCTTGTCTTTTCAAATGGTATTGTAAACTAAGAGACTCACCTTTATTTACATAAATCAATTTAACCGTGCACGGTTCGTTTTTCACAAATGTAACAAACGACCCCCATGGGCGGGTTTCTGTGGCGCTATTCATAGATAAATTTTACCATTCAAGCAATACAAAACGCAATGGTTATATGTAGATAGCCAGTACTTTTTCAGTCTCTGTTGGACCACTAACCGCAACGCATTCTACCCCTGTCTCCTTTGCAGATTCATCGTTACCACCAGAATAAAGCGCATCTCCAATAAAAACGATATCTTCGGTTGAAACACCCAAAACTTCCTTGATTTTACCAATAGCATACGCTTTGGTAATTCCCGGATGAGTAACATCAATAGAGGTCGCACCTCCCATACGGATTTCAAATTCAGGAATTTCTAATTTTAACAAATCAACAATTTTCCTCCGTTTCGTTTGGTCTGGATCCCAAACAGATTTAACATCCAACGGCGCTTCCTGACCTCTTCCGGAAAAGGTTATTTGTCCACCACGATCTTCAACAATCTCTCCAAAAGGTTCCTCGGTAACTACCCCTGATGCAGGAATTGCACGACCAAAGGCGTCTTTTATTTTTTTTCGTTCATCTACTGTTAGTTGTTCATCGTACAGTTTTTTCCATCCAAGATTGTGTTCGTAGTCAAATACATAACAGGCACTTCCGTTTGTTGGAAATAAATAAAGGTTAGCCAGATACCTGTCTTCACACACGAGGTGCGACAAAAATTGTTTAATAAATTGCTCATGTGACCCACCAGAAATAATTGCAAAACGATGTTTTTTCAATACTTGGCAAATAATATGAGCCATGCTTGGTTCAAGAGCGGATTTGCTGGGAGCAAGTGTTCCATCTAAATCACACACAATTACTTTTGTATTCATGCAAATTATAATACCATAATTATTTTATAATCTCTGTACAATATATTACCGTGAATCAACCCCAACCGCCTCGGAAATAGATGAAAAACCATCACGTCTCAATAAGTCAGTAAGTCCACAATTAATCTCGCTTACAACCTGAGGTCCTTCAAAAATCATCCCGGTAATCAACTGAATAAGTGATGCACCTGATTTGATTTTTTTGTATGCATCTTCTGCAGAAAAAACTCCTCCACATCCAATAATCACAAACTTGTCTTTTTTTGATTTGTATATATGCGAAATCAACGCATTTGATAATTCTTCTGTTGGCTTGCCACTAATACCACCATGCTCTGAAAGGTTACTGTCTATAATGCGCTTATTGTCTTTATTTTTTGTTAAGTTCCCGCAGATAATTCCATGCACCCTGTGTTTTTCTGCAACAACTAAAATCTGATCCAGCTCATCAAGCGAGATGTCAGGTGACAGTTTAATACAGATAGGCTTGGCGGTAACAATTGTATCCAAATCAGTCAGTAACAAATCCAGTTTTTCTGGTTCAACAAACGGTTGCCCACCGGTTACATTTGGGCAACTGATGTTAACTGTATAGTAATCGCCGATAGTAGTGAATGCTTCAAATGCCATATGATAATCTGAAATAGCCGTGGTTATGTCCAGGTTAGCCGAGCAATTTGTCATAGCAACACTTGTACCTATGGGAAATTGAAATTTTTTGCCTCGTAACTTTTCTGATATATATTTTGACCCTTTATTTTTTAGACCATACCACACAACCAAACCCTGAGACTTTGGAAGTCGCCACAGTCGCGGTTTGGGGTTTCCTGCACATGGTAGTCCAGTGACAGAACCGATCTCCTCAAAACCAAAACCAACCGACGGTATGATAGATGTTAATTCAGCGTCTTTATCAAACCCAGCAGCAAGACCAATTGGGTTAGGAAATGTAATTCCCCAAATACGTTGTTGTAATGATGAATCGGAATAACCGAATTTCCATCGAGTTATAGTACGAGTAAATGCATGTGCACCCAACATAACACCAACCCTCGTCATTGCGTCATGAACATCTTCCGGATCTCGTCTAAAAAAAAGAGGTTTCAAAATACCTTTATATGCAAACCGAATAAGTCCATTTCGGCATTTCACCATGTAATTTTTCATCATTCAATTCTATACTGGCAAGACATCTGACGCAAATATGCTACACTATATATCATGAAAGGAATCATTCATTTTTTTGATGTATTAGAAGACAAAATACGAGCACAACTTAGTAAAAACCCTCTTTTGTACGCATTGGTTGGTGGCATTGGAGTTGTTCTTTTCTGGCGAGGTGTTTGGCATATCGCAGACGAAGCAAACATAAGCGCACTTGCATCTATAATCATTGGAAGTATTATGTTACTACTCAGTGGTGCTTTTGTATCAACATTTATTGGAAGTCGTCTTATCATCAGCGGACTCAAAGGAGAGAAAAAACTGGTTGAAAAAACTGAAGATGAAATCAAATCCGAAGGATCGGAGTTAAAACGAGTAGAAAACGAGTTAGATAAAATAGAACATGATATTAGAGATATAAAAAACAAACTGTCTGAACGTCCCCATCACCACTCAAAATGAATACTAAAATAGCCACCATATGGTGGCTATTTTAGTGTCTATTTTTTCTCAATTTTCTCAAGTATTTCCAACATCATATCGTTTTGATTTTCGAGGTGAGCCAAAATTGTTTCAATTTCCCGCTCTGCTTTTGTATTAACTTCGTAATCGGCTTCGGCACGTGCTTCAGAATGCCTTCCCTGCAGATTTTGCCCAACCATAATAAGAGGCATAAACAAAATCTGTAATATGTTATTTATAAAAAGCAAAATAAGAAAACTCCACCCAGCATCAAAAACAAATTGACCTGGAGCAAGCACATTCCATAAAATCCATGCCACATTAAAAGCGAGAATGAAGAAAAAGAAACCCATCGTACCGATATTTTTCGTAACCCATAGGGCAAACAATTCCAATCGAGTTAAATGTTCCTTGTGCTCAATGTTGATATTACGAACTGGCGTCCTAATTTTTTTTATTTCCTCAAGTGATAGTGGTGTGGTTTTCATATATGTGTATTTAGGATATATACACAAGTATACCACATGGCACAACATTCAATGAACAGGCGTTCTTGACGAATACCGATAACTAGTGCTGACTGGTATTTCTAGAATTAATCATAGTTATGATTATGAACATATAACACAACATATTTTATATTTGTACACATATTATGCACCGAATATGCACCATACAATCATTGACATTTTATTATCTACATTGGAAAATATTTGCAGGTAACCTCCCTGGAAGGGACTGTCACATAATTTATATAGATGACATTGTTTCGCGTATGTGGGCGTTATGAGCACCCCATTAGAAACACAATATCTCATCACAAAGACTCTCCTCTATTTTCTCGGAGGCAGACCACCAAGCAATAATACCCTCACAGCCATGGGTATTATTGTTTTTTAATAAAGTCACTAAATTCAGCTGTAATTTTTTCTAATTTAGGATTGATAACCAACTGACAATATGGGGCATCTGTATGGTACCTAAAATACTCTTTATGATAATCCTCTGCAGGATACAGAACCGTTAACGGTTCAACAGTGGTCACAACCCGGTCACCTTTTGTATTAGAAGTATTTATTTCGCGAATACACGCTTCCGCTTCTTTTCTTTGTTCGTCTGTTGTATAAAAAATAACTGACCGATACTGAGTACCAAAATCATTACCCTGACGGTTTAATGTTGTGGGATCATGACTTGCAAAAAATATAGTGAGCAATAACCGATACGGAACAAGTTGCGGATCATATTTTATTGAAACAACCTCAACGTGTCCCGTAGTGCCAGCTGAAACCATTGCATATGTTGGGTTAGCAATACTACCACCAGTATATGCCGGTATAACTTCTACTACCCCACGAATCATAGAAAACACTGCTTCCGTGCACCAAAAACACCCTCCTCCAAATACAGCGATCTCGGTTTTTTGATCTTTGACACGGTCCGTGTCCATGCATATATTATACTACAATGAGAAAAATACTATGTAACAAAGTTGTACACAGGTGAAAAAACATTGCGTATTTGACTAATACTCTATGGTAATAGGAAATGAAATTGATGCGTCTTTATCAGCCATGCCAGATGGGTTATCTTTTTTGAGTACAATCGTGGCCGGACCCATATAGTCATCTGGCACCTTAAAGTCCGCTTCAAATGGCACAAAGTCATTGGTCATCCAGTCCTTTTTTGCTCGTGCAATGCTTGTAGCAATCACTTTTCCATCTTTATCTAATACAACAACAGGAAATGATGCTTCAAAAAACCATGTCCCCTGTGCTTTACCAATAACAGAAAAAGTTTTACCCGTCACCGCCCCGGGAAACGGTAACTCAACTACAATCAAATCTGCTGACGCATGTGTATAGGTGATTTTTTCTGGTAATTCCTCGGCAAATCTACGTCCGTCCGGGGTTTTACATTGACGAATATTCTCTATAATAACCGGATAGCCCGCAGCAACACATTCAGCAAATGACGAAACTGTCGGTGCAACCGCCTGTCGCGCACGAAAACCGGCCCATATAATGGACAGCAAAAAAACCATGCCAATCACCATAAAAGCAACTCTATTCATGAGAAATTATTTCAATTTTGCTGCGTCGTCCTTTGAGAGAAACTTGAACATGTTTCCACCACATTTAGCACATTTTCCTTTTGCAGAAAAACGATTGTTCTTTTCTGTAACCTTTGGGTCATTCATAACCTGCATTGTTGGCTTGTTTTTAGCATCTCGACATGCCATACATAGTGCTTTGAGTTCTTGCATATAATTTATATTAACGTTAAGTTTCTAAATAAAAAAACTGTACGTAGTATACCACATATCCAAAATATATCCTACCCACAAAGTCATCTAGGAAAAAGATATACTGTCTGGAATCGGCCTACGCAATAAAAGTTAGAGCTGTACCCATTTTACCCGCCCGACCTGTTCGGCCAATCCGGTGAACATAGTCTTCGTATGTCGCAGGAATATCAAAGTTAATAACGTGTGAGACGTTGTTGATATCAAGCCCTCGAGCCGCAACGTCTGTCGCAACAAGTATTTGAACTCGATTTTCTTTGAAAAGTTTGAGCGCACGCTGTCGTCCAGATTGATTTTTATTTCCATGAATTGCCTCTGCCATAAATCCCCGTTGAGTTAGGTTTTTTGACAACTTTTCAACACCGTGTTTTGTCCGTCCAAAAATCAATACTTTGTTAAACTCTTTTTGAGTTAACAATTTGTGAAGCACGTCCAACTTATCATCACCGGCTTTCAACCGGATAACATCCTGATCAACATTTTTTGATGTATCTTGTGTTTTAACCGAAATCATAATCGGATCACACAAAAACTCTTTAATCAAACCCTGAATTTCTGGCGACAAAGTTGCAGAGAAAAACAGAGTATGTCTGTCACGTGGCATTTGTGCCATCATAAACCGCATATCATTTACAAATCCCATATCCAACATTCTGTCTGCCTCATCAAGCACAACCGTTTTGAAAAATGCAAGATTAAGCACTTTTCGTTCAATCAAATCTTTAATACGTCCTGGAGTACCGATAACAAATTCATTTCTATATTTCAAGTCTCTAATCTGTTTCCCGATTGGTGACCCACCGACAACACACGTTGCATATAATTTCATGCCAGTAATAAACCCTTGCAGTTCTTGTTCAATTTGTATGGCAAGTTCACGAGTTGGCACAACGATAAGAACGTTTTCCTTTGGTTGTGTCAGAATTTTATGTATGAGAGGTATCAAAAATGCTGCCGTTTTACCAGTACCGGTGTTAGCAATACCAACAACATCTGCACCAGACAAAACAGCAGGGATTGCCTTGTCCTGAATCGGGGTTGGCAATACATATCCTTTAGCAATAATGTTTGCTTTGAGACGTGCATCAATAGCAAAATCAACAAATTGATTTTCTGGCACGAATACAGATGCCGGTGTAACTGCCACCGCTTTGTTTATAAACCGTGAAGGATCAATCTGGGTTGATTTACCACGACCAAACCCTACTCGCTTCCCTCGCGAGACGGGTGCATGAGATGAATAACCACCTCGTGTATTTCGTGAAAATCCTCCATGAGATCTTCCTCCACTCTTAAAATTAGGTTTTCTAAAAACCCGTCCCTGTGGACTATTGTTTGTTCTTGTTTCCATATTTTTTGTCCGTCTGTACTTATAGTAAAGACGTTTTAATAATTGAGATTTTTAGTGTCCCCTTCGTTCGTATAAAGACAAATATATCTTTAGGCAGTTGGAGACAAAATCTCAAACAGAAACGTAGTGCTTACTCAATTGATACTATTATATACCACCTTACATATTTTGTCAACATATGGTAGAATCACGTGATGAATAATCTAGATAATACAATATGGGATGTGGCAGTCATTGGTGGTGGACCAGCCGGCATGATGTCCGCAGGAACAGCAGCGCAACACGGTGCCCGTGTTATATTACTTGAAAAAAATGATGCTCTCGGTAAAAAATTACTCATTACAGGTGGTGGTCGCTGTAACGTCACCAACGCCGAACAAGATGTACGAACACTATTAGAAAAATTCAAATCTGATGGAAAGTTCCTATTCTCTACATTTGCCCAGTTTGCTGTAGCCGAAACACTTCAGTTTTTTAATTCTCGCGGAATGGAAACAAAAATAGAACCCGGGTTACGTGTCTTCCCCACAAGCGATAAATCCCAGTCTGTACTCAATGTGCTTTTAGAATACCTGAGAGAACAACATGTTACTGTATTGTCCCACTCACCTGTTTCAAAATTAAAAACAGTAGAAAACAAAATAAGTGCTGTGGTGCTGGCAGATGGCACAGAAATCAAAGCCAAAATGTTTATTCTTGCAACGGGTGGTCTGTCCCGACCGGAAACAGGTTCAACTGGCGATGGATTTACATGGCTTAAAAATATTGGTCACACTATCATCAAACCGAGTTTCGCATTAGTTCCTGTTGCTATCAAAGACGAATGGGTTAAAAAACTCCAAGGGGTAACAATACCTAGTGTCAAAATAACCCTTCTCCAAGATGGACAGAAACAAGGTGTTAAAAAAGGAAAAATCTTATTTACTCATTTTGGTGTTTCCGGACCGACAGTTTTGAATATGAGTAAAGATATTGGTGAATTATTAAAATACGGTGATGTAACCGTATCGCTTGATTTGTTCCCCGCCTCTGGTCATGACAAACTCAACCTTCATTTGCAAGATTTTTTCAAACAGCAAAACAAAAAGAAAATTAAAAATTGTCTCGGAGAAATGATCCCCTCTGCACTTGTCCCAATTGTATTAGAGTTGACTGGTGTTGATCCAGAAACCCTCGTCCACAGCATCACCCGTGACAACAGATTGAAACTTATCACAACACTTAAAAACCTCACTATGACAGTTTCAGGTTTGCTTGGTGCCGACAAAGCCATTGTATCAAGTGGTGGTATTGATCTCACAGAAGTAGATTTCAAAACCATGAGTTCTCGTTTGTATCCAAATTTATATGTTGTCGGCGATGTATTAAACATTGACCGACCATCAGGTGGGTACAGTTTGCAGTTATGCTGGACAACTGGCTACGTCGCAGGCACGCATGCAGGGCAAAAATCCCACAACTATTAAACTCTCACCACAAATTATTCACCCAAAACTTTAACTCCTCGTTTTATCGCGACAAATCCATATGCCCATAGAAAAGGCAACCAAAGTGGCATTAAACCAAACAATGTATTCCTAATAAATACTTCAACCCCTGTACTAACAAATAAATACTCAAACACAATCATTGCTATAAATCCGAAAGATAGAACAATCAAATCACCCTTCTCCCGTTTGATTTTCATGGATAAAATAATGATACCGATATATATAAAAGTGAGAATATAATCATTTGTAACAACAGGAATTAATGCAACCATACATAATACAGGAAGTGCATGTATAAATATCTTATATATTTTACTCATATTAATTTGAATTTATAGAATATATTAATCACCGGTGAGGACAGCCGGCCCAACAGCATGGACTGCGCATACCTTTACGCATTTTATCAAGACCGACTGTTATACGACGACCTCTTGTTTCATCTTTTTTAGCAGATATCACCCAACAAATCCATTCGTTACGAGCAAGTGGTGTGATATCTGCCCAAACACGTTTTACCACAGGATCAGACTCAATCGCTGTGCGAAAGTCAGTTGGTATTTTATGCACCGCTCCAGTAGAAAGTTTTTTTGTAGACATGTATTTGATTAAATCTTTCGTGCATCATACGCCCAATGAAGCACTGCTTGTCTTTGTTTTGGGCGACAAGACACATCTCCCACTCGACAATGTTTCGCTATTTGTGATACGTGTCGTGTGATTAAACGCCATCTTTTTATTTGTCTTTCGTCATCATCACTCCGTCTACCCATATAGTAACGACAATACCACTGAAACCATCCTCGTGGATCTTGTGGACGAATCCATCCTTTCCTTCTCCATTCTGCCAGAGACTGTGAGGCATGTACACCAAAATAATTCAACTTTTTATCTGGTTTTTTCATCCCCTCGGGCAAAAATTTTGCATGGGTAAACCAATCTTTAGGAAATTCTTTCCGGCAATCTCGCATATACCGCCCACCAAAAACACCGAGAGCAAGCATTTGTTTAGGAGTAAGATCAGGTCTAAACCGAGGATCAAAATGTTTACCCATTGGTTCGGAAAGAGCGTACCTGTACCTTTTCTGCATTTTATCCGTAACGACAACTATTTTATTCGCCATAATATGTAATAGTATCTATTATATTACTAATTATCTTAAACCCAAACAGCATGATCTGTAAAAATCTCTAGCAAATTCGCAACCACCTAAGATAAAGATATATCCCTAAACTTTTCTAGGTCATCTTTTTGTTCATTTGTATCCTTTGCTCTATGGATTGCATTACGAAAATATTTTTTATCATCACCCACTTCCCTACCAAAATGTTCACCAAATATATATCTGATACTATCCCGTGAACATTCATGGGGGTTTGTTTTTTCTCCAGTTAAAGAAATAATGTTTTGAATAATATCTTCACCTCCTCTGACCAATACAATCTCTGACGGTCCGTCATTAAAATGTTTTATCGTTTCTCCTTTTATCCCTGTCGGTAAATCTTTGTACATGACATTTGCTACAAAGCTTTCCGACAATTTACGAGTCTTTGTGCTAACCACATAAAGACCCGAATTCTCAATCCTTCTTATTATTTGATCTTTATTCTTAAAAGCATCAGGTTTTATCACTACCATGGCTAAACCGCTTTCTGGATTAAAAATAATATCAGAAGATTCAATTATTACCTCACTATTTTGATTTTCAAATTTTGGTCCTTCCATATTATTTAAATACATCAAATGTTATAGTCTTAATATTATCAAAATCAAAGCCATACTTCTTGAAAACATATCGAGCGTCCGCATCAAAACGATTCCCCCAGTCAAAACCTAGCATATCTGCAACTTTCTTTAACTCCTCAACAGAATCACCTTCAAGTTCAACATACACTGGAATTTTTGGCCAAGTATCTATATCCAAAGTAACATTACCAAGTCTAAATGTATGCCTATATTTTTCAACAATCCTATATTGAACTAATCCGATTGCTTCCAAAAACAGTCTGGCATCCTCTATACCAGAAATATCAAATTCTATTTCTTTAGCACTATCAACTTTCTGTTCTTTATTACTTTTGAAAGTCAATTTTATATTTTTATTCTTTTTTCTAAGTCTGACAAATTTATTCTCATTCATCCATGTCAAATCTTTGTCATAAAAAATAATTTCATCCAGTCTAACTTCTCCATTATCAATAGCATTAAAAGTCTTTAATTTTGAGATTAATTCTTGTTTATCTATTTCTAAAAACCTCGTTTCTATTTCAATACTCATTTTATCAGTATACCAAAGTTCTAAAGCACCTGATAGATATAAAAATATACGTTGGTAAATAAGGGTAAAGTGCTTAATTTAATAAGATCAGGTATCTTTGATTTGTCTTAGTATTTTTATAGATTCTTTTTCCGATACACCTCAAGTATCACACGAGTTGACTGGTCATCTAGGATGAGTACTTAAACACCATCACCACTCTCAAGCAGATCCAAGGAGTGACCTGATTTTATTCATTGCTTCTGCCATATCATGTTTTAATGCCACACGAGAAGGATTTTCAGTATCTTTATTTGCATCACCAGCATCCTGAGCAAGCCAACCAAGAACATCTTTAAGGTATTCAGGGTCATGAAAACCCGCATCAACATAGAGCATTGTTTTTTCAAAATTATGTCTTAATCGTGCATCCTCATCATCTTGTGTCTCTACATCTCCCTGTTGTTGCCATGTCTGTTCAAGTCTTTCGGCAGCCGCCACTTCTGGGTCACTCCTATCTAAACCCGCAGGATCACCTGCCTTTATTGCTAATTTTTTATACGCATTCAGAACCTCTTCTCGAGAGACTTTCTCGGCAGATTCATTACTAGTCACTTCTTCTCTTGTTTCCGTCGGTTTTGACTCACGAATTTTCTCTTCAAGTTTTCCTTTAATCCACTGTGCCTCGTCCAGAGATTCAGTATCATCTTCTTGTATTGAAATTTCAATAACAGTGTCAATATAACTAATCGCTTCTTGAAAAAACCCTGCCTGACTTAATGCATGAGCCATCTCTCGAAGGGATTCTGAACGAGCATCTGCTCTTCCTTCACTTCTATATCGGGCTTCACATTCATTTCCATATCTCTCAAGAAGTGTGCTTGCCCCTTGATCTGTTGGACCTTTTTCTTTGAGTATGTCCACAAGTTCCCCCTTTTTTACCGGCTTGTTTTCCGGAGATTCAATTGGATTAAATGTAAATGTTTCCATGTAGTTATTATATCAAAAAAATGTACGACGTTGGAACCTGTTTAAGGTTTATGGATAGTTAAAATAAACTCTTTTCCTTTCTTAATTCCAAGATCATAACCTTCTTTTTTCAAATCCTCAAAAAACATCTCTAGTTCTATTCCCCCTTTTATGCGAGCATCAAAAAAATTAGCAAAATTAATGTTACCTTTGTACATTGCTTTATTTGATTCTTCAATTTCACCTTCAGGCAAGGAAATATCAGCCATGACTTTACCTTGAGACTTACAAACCCGTATCAATTCGTAGATTGCTTTTTTACTCTTTTCTGGCTCACTTACAAACATTGGTATAAAATTTCTTGCCGTGACTGTTTGAAAAGTATTATCTGGAAACGGCAAGGATAAGCCGTCAGCAATAACCATACCCTCTCCACCATGCTTCATTCTGGACTCACTTTTATCTACAGCAAAAGCATGAGTATTATTAAATTTATTTCTAACATATTTTATAAAATCTCCAGAACCCGAACCCACATCTAATATAGAATCATTTAGATCCTCATCAGTTAAAGAGAAATATTCCATATATCTTGAAAATTTTTTCTCGTAGTTTTCTGCTGGAGTGTTTGGTAAACCTAGGATTTGTTCCATATATTTATTGTAAGTTTCTTTTAGATTCATATTAAACATTGTATCAAAATACTAAAGTATCTGGTAGATATAAAAATATACCTTGGTACATAAGGATAAGATTCTTAATTTAATATGGGTCAGATATTTTTTCAGCAATATAAAAGGGTTGGACGTCTAACACAAAACGGAGTCTTTATCTCTTCATAATATCAGGATTCCAAAGAACCATTTCGACTTCCCTTTTCCCATTAAATTTCCAATCCCCTTTCCATGGATGTTTTTTCTGTGAATCATTACTTATTGCCAGACCATCTCCCACATAAAAACCAATGTGACGATGATTATTTGTATTCTCACCTGATTTCCAAACAATCACACTCCCAATTACAGGTTCAGAAATTTCAATCCATCCAGATCCTATCAGATCCTTCACCGTCGAACTAACTGTCGCATGCATATCTGTTATATATTTAAATAAATATAAAATAGAAGAGGCATAAAACGCACATGAAAGCCATCCGTCTTCAGTCGCATCTTTTTTCTCTCCGTCTACTGAAATATATAAATTCTTAAACATATAAGAACCGACACTGTTTTCAATAACAGCGAGATATGTATCAAATGTAAGTGGTTTAATTTCTGGATTCTGTTCCATCGTCTAAGTATATCAAAGTTTCAAAACACCGGACATATAGAAAATTATACAGTGAGAAATATGGCTAAAATTCGGCGTTGTCCATCTGGAGGAATATTCAAACAATTCAGTTTTAGACAACAGAAAACCGCCTCACCCGAGACTGCAATGAAGCGGTCTCTGTGGTGAAGCGGCTGTTTAGAAAATCATCTTGAGTCTCTGTTCAACACAGCTCGAAACTCCCTGGATAAACACGACATCACCGTTCTTGTTCGCCTCGATGAATGCCTTGACGGCACCCACAAAGTTAGTGAATGGGATATCAAAGTCTCGGCACTCGAAATCGTAGCCGAAGACTCGGAACGGAGCGTTGGGTTGTCTCTCTTCTTTCACGCAGCCGCACTTCTTGCCGCTGACATGAAGAGCATCGAGAAAACCTTTTTCCGCCCGTTGCTTGGCTGCCCACCAGAGCGGACTCTTGGTAAGTGGCTGCCAGACACTGCCGCAATCCACACAATGGACGTTGTAGCGAACTTCAGGTTCGACTCCTGCTTTTCCCATGTTAGTTTCCTTCCTTCTGCGTCTGAACTACGACGGCCCTCAGGACATGGTTGACAGCAGGTTCGTGCCCGTAATTGGTGTGTTCGTCACGAACCCAAGCGATGGTGACGAGTTTCCAACCTTCAGCCAGGAGCTTCTTGAGCTCATCCTTCTGGTGCCGAACGTTGATTTCCTGACAATCCAGGATTTTTTCACCCTCGTAGGTTGCGGAAGCAAGGACAACGTGAACTGTGTCTCCCGACAGGGTGAGGTATTCACTCGTAGCGGTAGCGATCATGATACTGCTCCTTTATATATGTATATTCGGAAGTCCTGTAAGGAACTTGCCAACATAATAATACCACCATAGTAATATATTGTCAAGTATTTTTATTGAGTAATTTGGTTATTGAAAAATATCCTTATTTTTAAGGCTTTTCGAGAAAATGGAAAATAGCGATAAGTCCAATTATTTGTCATTCTAAGTGTCATGATTTTTTCGGTCTTCCCTGTTTCTTTACTGTATTAACCAAATAGGAACTTCTAGTATTTCTGATATTAAATTAATATGCCACAGATTTTGTTATTAAATTGGACTTATCCCTATTTCCTATTTCTACTACTCACTCTTCACTATTTTCAAAATACTCAATATTGTTACTATAATACTTATAACAGAGCCTGTAACAATACCATACACTAATAATTTTGAACCATTAAAACAATTGTAGGATGGTAATATTATCAGTGATACTGTTATTACAAAACCAACTAAAATTAAACTAGATGTCATCAAATAAATTATCTCATCTTTTTGTTCTATCAATTTCTCAAAAATTTCCTTTTTCATCTTTAAATAACCGAAAACTCTAAAATCATCTGGACCATATCTACTGTTCCAATCTTTATTGATTATTCTAAACATTTCATCTGAATACTTATTAAACATGTCAGATGTTAATCCTAATTGATGATTGTGCTCATCTAAGGATGATAGGCCCTCCTTAAAAACTTTAAGAAACTCCTTATCACTTAATGGCTCAATTGTGTGTATTTCTTTTATATCTAACTTTGATGTTGTTAACAATATAAACCTACGTAAATCTATTCTGGTTTCTTTTATTATTTTTGAAATATAATCTAGTTTCAGTGTAGTAAAAGCAGCGGCCAACGCAATTACCGCAGCAAGTGTTTGAGGAATGGCACTTAGGGTGTAATACCAGTAATCTTCCATTATTTTAATTCTTCAAAAATTCATAAAAACTATTAAATGCCAAAACCCAAAACACACAAATTAAGATAAACTCAACAATTAAGATTCTATGCTCAATATTAGGGCAAGCAAAAATTTTTATATTTTTTTGACTTATTTCCATAAGTTGTTCTAGATTATTTGGACAATTAGATGTAGCAGAATTAAACCCACATAATGACAGACTTCCGAATTTATCTGTCATTGCTATATTTATTGGTATATCTTTGACCTTGTAAGATTTTCCAGGGGCTATTGGAAAATTTATTTTATCAGTCATACCTACTTCTGATGAACTGGCAATATTATCTATATAATTTAATATAGGATCATTATCATCGAAGGTTAGTATGTAAGAAATATCATATTTATTATTTAGATTAGAGATATCAATATTGTAACTTTCAAATTCTGATATTATTGGAAAACCAACCGGACGGAGAATAGATTGAATATTTTGTGAATTAACAGAAAAAACCACAGAATTACCAGAACCTAAACCACCATTAATGACTAAAGATTTACATGCAGGATACATCATCAAAAAGGAAGAAATAATAAAGAAAAAAATAACTACAGTTTTGATAATTAATTTATTTTTCATAATTTTGATAAAAGAAAAGGATTCCCATGTTCTTTTTATTAAGCACCATAAATACAATATAATCTCTTGTAAACACTCAATACCTGTTTTAAGTATGTGCATTATATTGATAGGTCTTGAACAACTTACAGGATGACTAGCCAGACTTTATTAATTTCAATTTCTTTTCTCTGCGCCAACCTTTGATTTCAGATTCTCGCCTTCGGGCTTCAATCAGTGTATCAAACTTTTCTGAATATATTAGAATGACTGGTCTTCTTATTTTTGTATAATGTGCTCCACTTTTACTGTTATTATGTTGGAAAATCCTTCTATTCAAATCATTCGTACTACCTACATAAAAAGATTTATCCGCACATTCTAGAATGTATGTATAGTACATAGGGAGGATATAAAAACCGGAAGATACTTCTGCTTCGCGTTGCTCAGCATCAGTACCTTCGTCTCACTTATATCTCACGGCCGAAGGCCATGAGGAACAAAGTGACGAAGGGCTACTCTATACGACCAAGTTAGAAACTATTTCCGACAAAATTTTAAAATGTAACGACGGAATTCCGCCACGGCACAGCGTCCACTCCGCCCAAGCACCGGAGTACCGGTGCTCGGCTCCGTTCCCGCTGTTCCGTGTCCGCCCTCGCCCCCTCCGCCGTATCCATGCAAGGTTTGTTTCGCGCGGATTCCTTTGGATTGGTATGGAGACGGAGGGGCTCGGGCGGACATTGATAAATATGTCCACTTTTTGATATACTGGTTAGTAGAATTTTATATAATTTATTAACTAACCTATTTATAATTATAATATGAAAAAAATAGTTGGTATTTTAGTTATTATTTTGGTGGTAGTTGGAGGAATTTATTTTTTCAAAAATAAACCTACATCAACTAAAGGATCTGGTTTGAAGGTTGGAGTTATTCTCCCTCTCACTGGCGATCTTTCTATAACTGGTGAAAAGTTGTATCAAGGTGTTCAACTTGCACAAGCACAGTTAGAAAAGGAAGGTGTTAAATTTGTTGTGGAGGATAGCCACTCAAAGCCAACAGATGCAGTAAGTGCTGCTTCAAAACTTTTGAATGTAGATAAGGTTGATGTAATTATAGGTACATATTCACCAGACGAAACAATTGCTGTTGCCCCACTTGCCTTGAAAGAAAATAAAGATGTATTTTCTTTCTCTTTCTGTAGTGATTCATTTAAGCCTCTCACAAACGTTTTTTGTGGTTACCCAAACGCGGATAAACAACTTGATACTGTTGTACCTATGATTCAGAAAAAAGGTATTAAAACGATGGCTCTTGTAGATGCAAACAGTGATTTTGGAATAAATTCACGAGATGCTATGGTCAGAAAAGCACCGTCAGCTGGCTACACGGTTGTTTATAATGAACTTGTGCCAAATGCAAACGGTGATTATAGAACTTTTGCTACAAAAATAATTGCCAGTAAAGCAGATTCAGTTTTTGTCACGATGGATAACCCGGTTGATGCTTTGACTGTGGTAAAACAGTTGCGAGAACTTGGATTCAAAGGAACAGCAATTACTTTCGTTGATGTTGACAATAAAAACCTAGAGAAATTCGGATCTTTTGGGGAAGGAACTTTTGCCCCAGGCATTGCTCCAAGTCAATTTTCTTCGGATTATACATCAATGTATAAAGCAAAATTTAGTGGCACTCCAGATTATGTTTCTGCTTTAGGTTATGACATGACTACTTATGTAGTTAAGGCTATGGAAGAAAATCCAGGAAAAGGCTCAAAGACAGCAGTTTTTAATTACAAATATAAGAATCCAGCTATTGAAAACTTTAGTTTCTTGGAAGACAGAACGGTTGTTTACCAACTTGAATTACAGATGGCAAAAAATCAGCAATATGTAAAAGCAGAATACTAAAATTTAATAAATTTGAAACATAAAGACTCGCCTCGGGCGGGTTTTTATGTTGAGGAAAATGGCTAGTTTTGTTATATTTAAGTAATGGAAATCGTCCCACAACTCATTGTGAATAGTATTATTGCCGGTGCTATTTATTCGATGGTTGCTCTCGGTTTTAATCTCATCTACGGTACTGCAAAATTTTTTGATCTGGGATATGGCGTACTTACCGCAATTGGCGGATACGCTGTTTTTTATTTTTCAAGTACTCTTGGATTTAATATTTATATCAGCATTATTCTAGGAGTTTTGGTTGCTGGATTTGTTGGTTATCTAATTGAAAAAATAGTTTATAAAAAACTACGAGCTAGAAAAGCATCGAGTATGGTTTTTATGGTTGCTGCTCTCGGTGTTATGACTACACTTCAGGCAATAATTGCAATTCTATTTTCAAGTCAGTTTCAAGTTTTTCCTGCAACAATAAATACACAAACATTTCAAATTTTTGGTGGAGTAATTACAGGGGTTCAACTCATAGCACTTACACTTAGTATTGTAATCATGTTTGTTCTGGTTTTGACTTTACGATTTACAAAATTTGGTAAAGCAATAAAAGCAGTTTCAGATGATGCAGAAGTAGCAAAGATGGTTGGTATAAATACTGACGGAATAATAAGCAAAGTATTTTTTATAGGGTCATGTATTGCTGGACTGGCAGGAGTACTTGTCGGCTTTGATACTGGTATTGAACCAATAATGGGATTTTCACTTCTACTGAAAGGGGTAATTGCTTCTATTATTGGCGGTGTTGGGAATATTTATGGGGGTGTACTCGGATCATTTTTACTCGGTTTTATTGAAAATTTTGGAATTTGGAAAATCTCAGGAGAGTGGAAAGATGCAATTTCATTTAGTGTACTCATTGTCTTTCTGTTGTTTCGTCCAAATGGAATTTTAGGTAAAAAACAATAATATGGATTATTTAATACATATTGCGATCCTTATAGGAATTTACTCTATACTCGCACTATCACTTAATTTGATTGTCGGATATACAGGATTGCTTTCTATAACACAAGCGGCATTCTATGGTATTGGTGCGTATGCAACAGCAATACTTTTGACTTCGTTCGGGATGAATTTTTTTCTTTCTATTATTGTTGGAATGATTATTACTGGAGTAGTAAGTCTTGCTATTGGTTATGTACTTTCAAAATTTGACGGTGATTATTTTGCTCTCGGTTCGTTTGGTTTTAATATTATTGTTTACAGCATATTTTTGAATTGGCAATCTTTGACTCGCGGACCACTTGGTATTCCTGGTATTTCAAAACCATCACTATTCGGATTGGATTTCGGTGAAAATATAATTTTTCTTATTCTTGTAATCATTTTTGCATTAGCTGTGTATTTTACTTCGCGATTTATAACCAATTCATCTTTTGGGCGAGTGCTTAAGGCTATAAGAGAGGATGAAAAAGCAATTGAAGTTTTTGGGTATAATACATTATTTTTTAAACTTACTATTTTTGCCATTGGAGCGATGATTGCCTCTATTGCAGGAGCACTTTTTGCTTCGTATATTACATATGTTGATCCCACCAGCTTCGCACTGTCAGAATCCATTTTCATTTTGGCAATTATAATTCTCGGTGGACTGGCAAATAACAAAGGTGTTGTTTTAGGGGTGGTTTGTCTGGTGATTTTGCCAGAGGCATTGCGTTTTGTTGGTTTCCCAAGTGATATTGCCGCTCAAATGCGACAAGTGACTTATGGTTTGATTTTGATATTATTAATGCTTTATAGACCACAAGGTTTGTTGGGAGAATATAAATTATAACTAAAACAACATGAAAAAAATAATTTACATAATTATAGTGATAGTAGTATTAATAGGTCTTATTTTTATTATTACAAAAAATAAAACCCCAAAAGATACAAGTATAATAAAAATTGGAGTAGCTGTTGATTTAAGTGGATATGCTGCAAATTGGGGAGAGGGAGAGGTTAAGGCGGTTCAATTAGCACTCGATCAGTATAAAGATAAAATTAGTCAGCCGGTTGAATTGATTATAGAAAATACAAAAGGCAATGATGTTGGCACGGTTTCTGCAGTAAAAAAATTAATTGAAATAGATCATGTTCAGGCAATAATTGGTCCAACATGGGGCGATAGTTATCAGGGTGGAATGCCTATCGCTGAGCAAAAAGGAATAGCAATGATAAGTCCAAGTGCTGCAATTGAAACTCTAAAAAATAAGGAGAAATTTACTTATTTTTTCTCAACATGGTGGCCACAAACTTCCGAGATAAATACTCTTATAGATCATATGAATTTATCTGATATAAAACGCTTAGCTATTGTTAATGACCAAGATCCTTTTGATATAGAAATTACTGATAGTCTTAAAAAAAATATAGAAGCTAATGGAAAAATTTCAGTAGTATCCAGAGAAATGTTTCCCGTTGGAGTAAAGGATTTTCGTACTATTATTGCAAAAATTAAATCAAATAGACCAGAAGCGGTTTTTATTCAGGTGACTGATACATCAACTATGGGGCCTTTTATGAAGCAACTCAAAGAGCAGAATGTGAATATAAAAGTGTATACAACCCCTGATGCTGAAAATACAGACAACATAACTAAATTTCCAAATGCATTTGATGGTATTCTCTATGCTTTTCCATCATATGGACAAGACTCATCATATAATGCGCTTGTTGATCGTTTAAAATCTAAATATGGCGCTGGTGCTTCTCAGGGACCATCATTCGTGAATGCGTATAACGCCGCAACAATGTTATTTGAGGTTTTGAAAGGTGGTGCAAGAACTGGTACAGAAATTCGAGACGCATTAAATAGAGTCAATGTCCCAGGAGTTGGATCAAAAGATTTATCATTTAGTCCACAAGGACAACTTCAAGATGTGACATTTATAATGAAAACAATTACAAATAATCAGTTTGTTGAGATTAAATAAATGTGAATATTCTAGAAACCAAAAAAATAACGAAACATTTTGACGGAGTATATGCTGTTGATGGACTTTCTGTTAGTTTTGAAAAAGGAAAAATCACTGGACTTATCGGACCAAATGGATCAGGAAAATCAACACTCATAAATTTACTTACAGGTGTTATTCAAATTAACGCCGGCTCTGTTGTTATTTCTTCTAAAGAAGAAGTCATAAAAATTTTACCGCACGAAGTTTCTGATTATGGCATTACGCGAACATTTCAAGAAGTCAGATTGTTTGAACAAATGCTGGTTATTGATAATATTCTTGTTGTTCTAACAAAAAGAAATGTTTTTTCTTCTCTATTTGAAACACACAAAAAATTCCACTTGGAAAGAGCAGAAGAAGTTTTGAAAAAAGTTGACTTGTGGAAAAAAAGAAATGATTTAGCAAAAAATTTATCATATGGTCAGCGAAAACTACTGGAAGTTGGAAGAATGTTGGCAATGTCCAATGGCTTCGGCGATGACAGTGATATTTTCTTTTTGGACGAGCCATTTGCCGGACTTTTTCCGGAAATGAGAAAAATTGTTATTGGGGTAATCCGACACCTAAAAGAACAAGGAAAAACTGTTATTCTTGTAGAACACAACATAGATATTATTCGTGAACTTTGTGATCATATAATTGTTTTAGACAACGGAAAGTTGTTAGCTGGAGGCATTCCAAGTGATGTATTATCAAAAAGAGAAGTAATGGACGCATACTTGGGCGAATAAAAATATCAAAAATGGACAAAGAAAAATTATTACAACTGAATAATTTGCATGTCAGTTATGGAAGTCTAAAAGTTTTACACGGTATTTCTTTGTATATTGACGAGGGTGAGATTGTAGCGCTTATGGGACCAAATGGTGCAGGAAAATCTACAATACTGAAAGCTGTTTTTGGACTTATTCCAATCGAATCTGGTAAAGTGTTTTGGCATGAAAAAGAAATACTACCTGAGACTCGAGAAATGATAGGTAGAGGAATTTCATATGTACCACAAGGCAGACGAGTTTTTTCAAGTCTAACAGTTAAAGAAAATCTAGAAATTGGAGCATACACAGTGGAATCAAGGAATGAAATAAAAGAAAGGATTGCTGAAGTATTGGATTTGTTTCCTATACTCAAATCAAAAATGAAAGAATTATCTGGACACCTATCCGGCGGCCAGCAGCAAATGCTTGCCATTGCCCGAGGCATGATGACTGATCCGAAAGTTTTGCTACTCGATGAACCGTCAATCGGACTTGCACCAAAAATAGTTAAAGAAGTTTTTGAAAAGATTCGTCATATAAACGAAGCGAGAAAAACATCAATAGTGATAGTTGAGCACAATCTGAAATCAGTGAACGAAATTGCTCATAGAACATATGTTTTAGACAAAGGAAACATTGTAGCAGAAGGAATACCAAAAAATTTAATGGATTCCGGTATTTTGGAAAAAGTATTTTTGGGAAATATATAAAACGAAAGGCTCACACCGTAGTGCGAGCCGTTTTTACCTCCTTTCTTGAGGATTAAACCGATTTATTACGACTTCGGTTTGGTAGTAGTCGGTGCTTGTGGCACGGGTTTTGGGGGCTGGACTTGTTTCGGAGTGGATACTCCGACTTTTCGGAAACCACCACGCGAACCGAAGCCTGCCATGTGGTCCTCCTACTTGATGACCTTCTCGGGTGCCTTTTTATCGGCATCCTTTTTGCGATTGGTCTTGAGCGGAACCATTCTCTGCAATCCGCCCTTGGAACCGAATTGTCCCATGATACCCTCCTTTGTCTGGTTACAATTTTACCAAAACCGTTTGCCGAGTTCAAATCCTGGGGAACAGAAATTAACTGTTCCCCAATTGGACGTCCTTGCAGACGGCGATTCAGAGGTCGAGGCGAGTGATCAGAGCCTTGGGCACCCCGATCTCCTCGGGAGTGAAGTGCCAGGTGGTCTTGACGCTCTCGACATAGTTCGCGAGCCAGCCGAGTGTGTCACTGTTGGCGTCGTACTTCTTGATTGTCGCCAGGATTTCCTGGACTTCGGGCTTGATCTCCCGAAGACAGGCAGCCCGCAGAATTGCTGGGTCGAACGCCTCCGTGTCAGCCGGCCTGCCATACTCGTCCATGAGCTTGGCAATGTTGCCGAACAGAGTAAGCCGGTCATTCGTCAATCCCTTGCAGGAAAGAGTCTTGCCGTTCTTCATCCGCTCGTACGCCGCAGTCGTGGCCTTTTGAGCCGCCGTCTTCACCGCCTCGTTGAGGTTAGCGGAGAAATCGGTCAACCCGTATTCCAGCTTGTCGTATGCGGCCTTTACGGTGTTGAGCGACTGCCACTCATAGTAGAGCGTGCATGGGCCGTCGACTGTGTCGCCAAGCATCGCCGCGTTGGCGATCATGGACTTGTTGGTGGTTAGGGTCTCGAAGCGACTCCGCAACTCGTTGACCTTCTGGGTCTTAGCGTCGTCCACGATGGGCGACATCTTCTTGTTGTCGGAAACCTGCTTGGTTGAACTGCACGCCGTCAAAACGACGAGAAATGCAGTCAGAAACATGATGGTCAGCTTATTGCGCATGGCGCCTCCTCTAAATGTGTTTTGGTACTACCGGGTATATTATATACACATAAACTTTAATCTGTCAAGGGTAGTAGCTTTTTATTTTATAACAAAGAATAACTTATTCTGTTATAATCAACCTATGCAAACTCTAAAAAATCTAATAGAAAATTTAAAAAATAATGATAATGTGGACGCTCTGTGTGTAGTTGGTTCTCAAGGTATAGGTGAAGAAAAAACATATAGTGATATTGATCTAGCTGTTATCTTCAAAGAAAATACACAAAAACTATTTTCATTGTTCCAGTTTATAGATGACAAACCAGCCGATATCTTTTTCTACGATATTCAAACATTGGAAAAATTGATGAATGATCAGGAAATTCCAGCAAACACGATGGATGGTGTTTTGATAAACTGGCTAGAAAATGCAAACATAGAATTTGACAAGTCTGGCACTCTTTCAAAATTGAAAAAAGATATCCAAAAAGTGAAAGCAAAAATGAAAGTTCCAAATATAGAAATGAAAAAATTTGAATCTTGGATTAATTCTGCTTATATAACAAACAAAAGATATTTTAATTCTGATAATCTGGAATATCACGAGCTTTTAGAGATAAAACTTTTGCAGGATACTTACAATCTTCTAATGGCATATTTTGAATTCAGAAACATTCCTTGGAGGGGTGAAAAACAAGTGATGAGATATTTAAAGGTAAACGACCCAACTTTTTATAATCTGTATATGTCATGCGTAAAGGCTCAATCAGTTTCCGAAAAATTCAAAATCTATTCCGATTTGGTGAAAGTTGTATTTAATGATGGGGAATATGGATTGTGGAACAAAAACATCATAAACCCATCCATAAAAGGTACGGTAACCGAAGAAGAAAAAGATAAAGCGGTAGAATATTGGAAAAGTTTAATAAACTAAAAAGTAGTAAAATTTTATGTCTGACGAAACAACACAAAACACTCCTATGCCAGATACCTCAAATCCAACAGTTTCTGAGCAGGTCACTATGCCTTCTGGGGTCCCAGAAGCCTCTAAGAGCCCAGTTACCCCGCCCCCGGTCAAAGATGATAATTTGAGCCAAAATCCACCAGAGAGCCAGATAGTCGAACCTGTCCAGGTGGCTCTCGATCCTGCTGAAGCTTTGGTGGACAGGCAAATATGGCCAGAATCAGAGTCGGTTTCTGTTCCCGAAACTGGAACGGCTCAATCGGCAGGAAATGAGCCGTTGGAGAAACCAGTTGAGCCGATTGTTCCAGAATCAACACCGGTTTCTGTCCCACAGCCAAAAAATATAATTCGCGAACTGTTTACAAAAGCACAACAAGCAATTCAATTTCGAAAAAGAAAAAAGTTAGATCGTGTGATGACTTTGTTCGCGAAGCGAACAAACATAACTAACGACCAAGTTGTAGAGCTACTTCATGTTTCCGATGCTACTGTGACCAGATATTTAGAAATTCTGGAAAAAGAAAACAAAATCAAACAAGTTGGAAAAACTGGAAAAGGTGTGAGTTACATAAAAATATAATTTATCCACAGCACTTCATATTGTTTTAAAGAATATTTGCTAGAATATATGTAGCGGTAAAACGACAAAAGTCTCCTATCCAAGGAGACTTTTGCTTTCAGTCATTAAGAATTGTTTTTACACTACAATTTTGTTTGATCTGATGGCTAATCTTTTCTCCCAAAATAGGAAATTCTGGTGGATACCAAAACTTCTTTTTCGTGTTCACTAATCGTACTGACTTACTGAGACCTACGATGTCTAGGCACAGCCTATGCCTAGCAATTCAAGGTACCTCTTAACAACTTTCCTAACATAATTTTGCTAGTTAGCTGATAAGTCCCTCTCGCGGTAAAACGAGAGTTAACTTTATTATAACACAAAATTCAAAAGTCAACATTAATTTTGTGTGGATAATATGGGGAGTATGTACTCGTGTGCGCGAATGGGCGGGTGGGTCAAACACACAAAATGTAGCCTCGGGCATTTCCGCTATGGCGTCCGGTATCTGACGAGCGCCGCCGAAAAAGAAGTCACATAAATCGGAAGCGAAAGCGACACCGCTATCTCTTAAATGAAAAAGAGAAGAGGGGTTGTGCGAGGAGGAGACCGAAGCTGGGGAGAGGATTCCTTCCTCTCCCCAAACAGGTGTCCTGCATTCCGAAGCGAAGCGGAGGAATAAGCAGGACACCTAGGCATCTAGGCGCTCGTAGCCATAGCGGAAATGCCCGAGGCGGATGCCGAGGGTGCACCCACGGACGTCAAACAAAAGCGGTGCCCGAGACAACAAAGCCTAACGGCTCATCTCCTGCCATTTGAGCCGTTAGGCTCCACGGAGAAACAATTCATGCTAAAATGTCAGTAGCACAGCACAGCGTCACATCACCACTAGGAATTCTGCCAGTTTCCTCCTTAGAGGAAACCCGCCCGAGCCCCTCCGTCTCCATACCAATCCAAAGGAATCCGCGCGAAACAAACCTTGCATGGATACGGCGGAGGGGGCGAGGGCGGACACGGAACAG
>JAUPVY010000032.1 GCA_030916785.1 Patescibacteria group bacterium | reverse complement strand
ACATCGGATTTCATCCAAATTTGGAAGTTTTGGCACTGCAAAAACTCAGTATCGAAAAACTGACAAGTAAGTGGTACAATTATATCTATGAAAAAATCTAAAAAGCTTGTTGTGGGAAATTGGAAAATGAATCCACAAAGTTTGGATGAAGCAAAAAAATTGGCCCAAGCTGTAAAGAGGGCGACACGAGGATTAAAAAAAACAGACGTCGTTGTCTGTCCTCCATTTGTTTTTCTATCACCTTTAACTTCTCTTTCAGATTCTCCTTTTTTTCTTGGAGCTCAGAATGCAAACTACGAAGCACAAGGACCTTTCACGGGTGAAGTTAGTTATACAGAATTATCAGATTTCAAGGTTGACTATGTAATCGTCGGACATTCAGAGAGAAGAAAAATGGGAGAGAGTGATGATCTAATAAATAAAAAAGTTAGAGCAGTAGTTGGTGGTGGCATGATTGCCATACTTTGTGTGGGGGAGGAGGCGAGAGACAGTAATGGAGATTTTTATAATTTTATAAAACATCAAATCACATCTGGACTGAAAGATGTTTCAAAAAAAATGTTAGACAGGGTTGTTGTTGCTTATGAACCACTGTGGGCTATCGGTGCAAGAGAATCCATGAGCCCAAGGGACTTGCTTGAGACTTCTATTTTTATCAAAAAAGTTTTAAAAGATTTGTGCGGAACTTTTTCAGACAGCATGAAAATTCTTTATGGTGGAGATGTTGACAGGGTCAACGCAGACTCACTTGTTCGTGATGGAAATGTTTCAGGGCTTCTCGTAGGGCGAGAAAGTTTAAGATCTAAAGATTTTATTGAGATAATAAAACTAGTAGATTCTATCTAGCCCCGGTAGTAGAAGTTGGTATTGTGCTAAAGGCACATAAATTGATACCAACTTCACTACGGGGTTAGTCCAGTAGTGTAGTTGATGTTTACTTGTTGCACTTTAGTGCCACATCAACTTCTACTACTGGATAATTCCTTTTTTATTTTCTCTGCATTTCCGGCAAAGTCTTTTTTGTCGCCAGCTGTTTTTTCGAACTCTCCTCTGTTGAAAGAAGCAGGGAATACCCAGATGTGCGCGTGTGGGACTTCTTCACCCACAACTCTAGAAATAACTAAATCTGTATTAAAAGCTTTTTTCTGTGCAAGTGCAATTTTTTTGGCTATCTCAAAATACTCTCCAGCATTCGGAACATCCCACACCCAGCGGTAGTGTTCTTTTGGAATAACTAATGTGTGTCCAGGAGACTCTGGATTAATATCTAGGAACGCTAAAAAATTATCATCCTCATAAACCCTATGTGAAGGAACATCTCCTTTCACTATTTTACAAAATATACAATTTTCCATCCCGATAGTAGAAAATGACATCGTTCTACGAACGATAGGTCACTCTATAGATTATAGCTAATAATTTCACATACATAATAATATCACATTACGAATTCATTCAATGTCATTTTCACTACGGGATAGCCCCGTAGTGAAGTTGGTATTTTTTCTTTCTGCACAGTATTCTGTGCTATACCAACTTCTACTACCGGGCATAGATTCTTGTTATTCGCGTCTATATTAGTGTGTTACACTAATGAAATGAAAAAATACTCCTTACGAAATCCTGTTACACAGAACGTTGATGAGGCCCTAAAACCTTACCATCCTCTCGTAAGATCTATGTTATATGCTCGGGGGATCGGTGATGTAGAGAGTTCCGAGCGGTTCCTCAGCCCAGATTACGTGTTGCACCTACATGATCCATACCTCTTGAAAGACATGAAAAAAGTTGTAGATAGAATTTTGAAGGCAATAAATGAAGATGAAAAAATTGGAATATACAGTGACTACGATGCCGATGGAATTCCGGGTGCTGTTGTGTTACACGACTTTTTTAAAAAAATAAATTTCAATAATTTTGTAAATTATATTCCTCTTCGCAACGAAGAAGGTTTTGGTTTGAACAACGATGCTGTCACGAGTCTTCATACAGAAGGTGTAAAACTAATCATCACTATTGATTGTGGAATCACAGATGTGGAACAAGTTGATTTGGCAAATAGTTTCGGGATTGATGTAATAATCACGGACCACCATATTCCGGGCAAGAAATTACCAAAAGCATTTGCCATAATAAATCCAAAACAAAAAGGATGTGAGTATCCAGAGAAAATGCTTTGTGGTGCAGGAGTTATTTTTAAAGTTGTACAAGCATTGATTTTAGAAATTAGAAATTTGAAATTAGAAATTGCAACCACGATTCCAGTTGGTTGGGAGAAGTGGTTGCTTGATATGGTTGGTCTTGCTACTCTTTCCGACATGGTTCCGCTTGAGGGCGAGAATAGAGTTTTCTCTTTTTATGGATTGAAGGTTTTACAGAAAAGTCCGCGAGTGGGTCTGCAGAAACTTTTTTCACTACTTAAAATAAATCAACAGACAGCAACAGAAGATGATATTGCTTTCATGATCACACCTCGCATCAATGCAGCATCAAGGATGGGAATTCCTCGTGATGCGTTTTCTCTGATGTCTACAACAGATGAGGTAGAGGCTGGAGTTTTGGCACAACATTTGAATAATAAAAATGATGAGAGAAAAGGTGTGGTCGGAAGTATGGTCAAAGAGATTAAGAAAAAAATTGCAGACCGTGATGAAACAATGAAACACGTTTTGGTTTTCGGAAATCCAGAATGGAAGCCAAGCCTTTTAGGACTCGTGGCAAATAGTTTCTCCGATGAACACAACCGTCCAGTTTTTTTCTGGGGAAGGGAAGGAAGTAATGGAAGCGCAATAATAAAAGGTTCATGCCGTGCCGGTGGAGACACTGATGTTGTTTCTCTTATGGAAAAAGTGAAAGATGTTTTTGTGGACTATGGTGGACACAAAGGTGCCGGTGGATTTTCTGTTATGCAAGAAAATATTCACACTCTGGAAGACAGATTGAATGAGGCTTTTCTCGAGCTTGCTCGAGAACACTCTACAGCTGAGGCGTTAGCTACGACAGCTACACTCCTAGATAAAAAATTATCATTGAATGAAGTTAGTTGGGATACGTACAGGTTGATTGAAGGCTTTGCTCCTTTTGGATTAGCTAATCCAAAACCACTTTTTCTTTTTGAAAATATAAAAATAAGTAATGTAAAACTTTTTGGCAAAGAGCAAAATCATTTGGAATTGAAATTTAAAAATTCTAAAAACTCTGACGTCACAGCTATCGCATTTTTTTCAACCCCAGACAAATTTACTGTGCCTCTAGGTGTGGGGGATAATATAAATCTGGTGGCAACTCTTGAAAAATCACAATTTCGTAATTTCCCAGAGCTAAGGCTTAGAATAGTGGATATATTTTAATCGCTTGACAGAAACATGGTACTGTGCTATACTTAACACAGTTAAATAAAAGCGAGAGAGGTTTGCCACAAAGCCCTTCGGAAAGGCAAATAAGGCTGTCCCCAAACAATAAGGACCAATATCTCGATAACCGCCTACGCGTCTGACCACTTGATGGTCATTCCAAAAAAGCGAAGTCGAATCAGGTCCACAGCTCCAGAAGGAGCAAATGGGTGATGGTTGAGCCGGAACGCTGACGCCCGTATCGGGTTGGTTAAGTGGTAATCCAAGACTCGCGTGGTTCCAAATTCATCAAGGAGTGTGAATGAAGAACTGAGTCCTAGCCGGGGGGTAGGTCCCCGGTGGCACAGAGTGAGCCGATCACTCGACTAACAGGTCCATTGAGAGGATTTGCGGATTCTCTCAGACCGGGGCCCCGTTGCTTGCAACGCGGGCCCTTTTTGTATATCTAAAGTAGAGTTATTTTATTTGTTTTTGTTATAATAGAAAAATGATTATTTTTACAGATGGTGCAGCGAGAGGCAATCCCGGACCTGGTGGTTGGGGAGCTATTGTTATTACTGATGATTCAGCCATGGAACTTGGTGGTAGAGAAGACCACACAACAAACAACCGCATGGAACTTATGGCGGCTATATCTGCTTTGGAGTCAAGTTTACATGAACGAGAGATGACTATATATACCGACTCGGCTTATGTTGTTTCCGGCACAACTCGCTGGGTTATCGGTTGGAAGAAAAATAAATGGAAAACCTCACAAAAGGAAGATGTCTTGAATAAGGATTTGTGGGAGAGACTAGTCGAGGCAACATCACATAAAATAATTGATTGGAAATTAATAAAAGGGCATAGCGGTACCGCAGGGAATGAAAGGTGCGATGTAATTGCCACTTCTTTTGCCGACAGGGCACCTGTTGTTTTATACAATGGGTCCAAAGAAAGATACGGTATTGATGTTTCCATTAAAGAATCAAAGGAGTCAAAGAGTAAGACTAAAAGCAAAAGCAAAGCCTATTCATATATAAGTATGGTAGATGGAGAAATAAAGGTTCATAAAACTTGGGATGAGTGCAAAGCACGGGTGAACGGAGTCTCTGGTGCAAGGTATAAAAAGTCTACATCCCCATCTGACGAAGAAGAGATAATAAAAGAGTTTACGGAATAATATTATGATCTCCCTAATCCTCGGATTTATAGGGGGTATAGCACTGGGTTCAATTTTTCCGATTAACGTCGGATTTTTTGTTGCTCTTATTTTTTTAACTGTTGTATTTTTTGCGTACAGATATTTTGTTGATGAAAACAGTCGTAAAATTTTAAATATCACTTTGTTTATTATGTTTGGAATTCTGTGTGGTGTTGGCAGAATTATGATTTCTGATTTGTACACTGATTCCCGGTTAGATAAATACGTTGGAAAACAGATAAACATAGAAGGAATAATTGTCGGTGAACCAGATGTCAGAGAAACTAATACAAAACTGACTGTTGGTGTGAGAAGTGTTGTGAACGGTACAACAACTATTCCAGTCAAAGAAAAAATATTAGTGACAGTTCCAATATACCCAGAGTTTTCTTATGGAGACAAGGTCAGGGCGAAAGTTGTGCTAGAGGAGCCGGGGGAATTTGAAACCAATGGAAGAGTTTTTGATTATAAGGGATACCTTCGTGTACGAGGTGTGTGGTATACAAGCCGTTTTACAAATGTGGAGTTTGTCTCAAGTGGTCATGGAAGTTTCGTTAAAACACTTCTTTTCAAGACAAAAAGAAAGTTTACAGACTCTATTCACGATGCATTGCCAGAGCCAGAGTCGAGTTTACTTGCGGGACTTCTCCTCGGAACAAAACAAAGTTTGGGCAAAGAGCTACTCACAGAATTTCAAAAAACAGGAGTTTCTCACATTGTTGTTTTGTCTGGTTACAACATCGCTATTGTGGCCAGTAGTATAATGGCAGTTTTTAAATTTTTACCAAAAAATATGTCTTTCGGTTTCGGGGCTGTCAGTATAATATTGTTTACTATTCTTTCTGGGGGAGGGGCTAGTGCGTGGAGGGCGGCTATTATGGTTTTGGTTGCCCTGTTTGCCAAAAAATTTAACAGAGACTACAAAGCCAGCAGAGTTTTCGGTTTCACTGTTGTCCTAATGCTTGCTCCAAACCCACTTCTTCTCGCCTTTGACCCATCTTTTCAGCTTTCTGTCTTAGCCACGATTGGACTAATATTTGTTACTCCACACATAACTCCATATTTATCTTGGGTTACAGAAAGGTTTGGCCTACAAGAAATAGTTTCTTCGACCATTGCAACCCAAATCACAGTTCTCCCATATCTTATTTACAATATGGGCGTTCTTTCTCTAGTTTCTCTGCCGGTTAATGTTTTGATTTTGGGTACTATACCGCTCACCATGTCTTTGGGATTCATCACGGGTGTTCTAGGACTTTTATCTCTCTATCTTTCTTTTATTCCAGCATTTTTTACCTATATTCTTCTGTGGTACCAGCTTACAGTGGTTCACATTGGAGCAAGTATTCCATTCGGTGCACTAAACCTACCAGCCTTTTCTCCGGCAGTTGTTGCGGTTATCTATTTACTAATTTTCTTTGGTCTGTACTATTTAAGAAAGAAAAACTAAACTATTTCTGGGCACCATTAAAGTTTTCTTCCACTTTTGACCAGTTTAGGTTTGAGAAGAAGTCTTCGACATATTGTTTCTTTCCACTTGGCTGATAGTCTGCAACGTATGAGTGTTCCCACATATCCAGGGCAATAATAGGTGCGCAGTTTTGAAGTTGTCCAAAATGTTGTTCGTCCACCCATGAGTTAAGTAGTTTTTTTTCTTTTCTATCATACCAGAGCATTGCCCAACCAATACCTCTTATCATGGCTGTCATTTTGAAAACAGTCATAAAAGTTTCAAACGAGCCATAATTTTCTTCAATGGC
>JAUPVY010000031.1 GCA_030916785.1 Patescibacteria group bacterium | reverse complement strand
TTTTCTATAAAATTTTTGGCAGAATCGTATCCTTGATCAAGATAAATAGCACCTATAAGAGCTTCTAGCGCATTGGCCAAAATATACTGCCTTGCACGACCCATGTCTTTGCTCTCACCTTTTGACAGTAGAAGATACTCTCCCATGTTCAGGTCGATAGCTATGCCTGCACAAGTATCAGCATTTACCAACGCAGACCTATAGGCTGTAAGCTCCCCCTCAGCTTTTTCTGTATATTTTTTGTATAAATAATCCGTGATAACAAGTTCCAAAACAGCATCCCCCAAAAACTCCAATCTTTCGTTATGAGAAAGCCCTGATTGCTTGTTTTCATTTATGTATGAACGATGAACAAAAGCCTGTCGCAAAAGACCCCCATCTTTAAATACGAGATTAGCGTTTTTTTGAAATTCTGCAAAATCCTTGTCCATAGTTTTTAATTTTTACTTCTTTAGAAGTATGTTTATCGCTTTGGTAACTATCGGCAGGATATCATTATAAAAATTTAAGTCAATTATGTCAGCCAGTTTGAACCATTGTGCATCGTCTAGTCCCCCCTTAGCCTCCGGATGAAGCTCTTGATATTTTGATTCAGCCAAAAAGTATGTGACGTGTTTTTTTATTTTGCCTTGTTCTGGATGATAGGTTGGATATTCATTCTCACCTAGCTTTTCTACTATAGCAATATCTAGGCCCAATTCTTTTTTTACTTTTCGGGCAGTTCCATCCTCAACACTTTCATTTTTATTCTCTTCATCATCACCAATTTTACCCTTGGAAAGAGTCCAATGGCCAAAGACGTCATGAACAAGAGCTAAATAGACATCTTCTCCGTCTCTAGCATAAACTACTGCTCCACCCAAGTGTTGAGTTGGTACGTTTGCAGGCAGTTGAGTTTTTCTTTTGTCTTTTGATGTCTCTTCTTTGCCTGGTTCTCCAAGCTCTTTGTACACCGCACCCAAAACTCCATTCACAAACTTACTAGAAGTGTCTCCTCCAAATGCCTTTGATAACTCTATTGCTTCATTGATAGCTACCTTTGGAGGAACCTCTGACTTATCAGAGAAAAGAAGTTCAAATAACCCTATTCGAAGTATATTTCTATCTATTATGCTTATTTTATCTATTGGCCAATCCGGAGCAGCTTTTTCTATTATTAGGTCAATATCTTTTTGTTTTTCCAAAACCCCAGAAAGCAAACCCTCCATAAAAGAAAAATCTCCGTGACCCGGAGCAAATTCCCTTACATTACGCTTAAAAATTTCTGTAACCTGACTTCTATCCTTCGAAGCAAAATCCCACTCAAAGAGTGTCTGAAGTACAATTGATCTGGAAAGGTGCCTGTTTGCCATACTATATTTATAGTATAAACTGATTTCAAAAAATAAACAAAGTTTAAAACTTTTTATCTACCTTCTTTTTTACTCTCCTTGGCTTTCTTTGCCTTCTTTGCGATTTTAGCTTGCATATCAATAACTACACGTCCTTTATATTGACCTGTAACTAAAGATGCTCTGTGTCGCAAATGTGGAACATTTGTATTTTTGTCTAAAGTCACTGCAGGAAAAGACAGGCCATCGTGAGATCGTCTGTTGTTTCGGTGACTTTTTGTGCTTCGCATTCTTACAACCATAAAAGATACACTACATTAAAGCCGTAAAAAAATCAACTATTAGAAAAGCCCGACAATTAAGTCGGGCCGCTGGCCTGGAACTGAGAGACTCTTGCGAGCCAATCGTCCCAGGCCTTATGGACTCTAGTAGGCAGGGAGTGTGGTCTCCCTTTTCAGAAAAACAAACCCGGTATTCGGCAACCACTCTCTAGAGTCATTCCCCGGATACGGGTTCAGTGCCGGAGTGTTGCCGTTCTGAGCCAAGCCCAGACGACATGGATACCCCGATGAATCATTGATCAAGTTGTGCATGACCACAACCCATCGAAAACCCAGTCTTTCGTGATCGGTGGGAATGATCAATCGCCGGAGAAGAGCCGCCAGCTCGGCTGGTGGGACCAGGAGCCCCAGTTCCTCGGTTGCCACCCTGATGACATTTTCAGAAACTCGCTCACCATCAGAGAAATTCGCGCCATCGACAACCACAGGCCGATAAGTCACACCAGCAGCAGAGACCTTAAAATCAGAGCTACGCATAACGCTCTTGGCCACATGACCAACGTGGTAACCCTCACCACGAAGCCTGTTAACCATCTCGATCCCAGAACGTCCCTCTGACACGACCTCTGGTAAAGGCAGGAACCACCTCTTTCTGGGAGTTGGTTTGGCCGCCTCCTCGTAGACGATTTTTGCCTCTCCATCGAGAACACTGACCAGACCTCGAGCCGTACCAGGTGAACGGATCAGAAGTTTGATGTGGCCAACCTGCGCACCACCCTCCTCCAACACCTCTCCGAGCTCCCGGAGGAGACCTTCGTCGTAACTCATTTTATTCCTTTCTGGGCAATGCCCGTAGCTGGCTCGGCCCCAAAAGGACCTACCGCAAGATGTACAAAGAACATTTCACATAACTTAATATATCTAAAAACAGACTCTGTCAAGGGATAACTATATATTTCTACAAAAACTCTTCCTGTGAATCTCAGACAGACCATGTTTTTTTGTATTTTCCCTGTGTTTCTTTGTTCCATAACCCTTATGAATTTCAAATCCGTACTGTGGATATTTTTTCGCCATTCGACACATCAAACTGTCTCTCGAAACTTTTGCCAGTATAGAAGCCCAGGCAATTATTCTTTCTTTTTCGTCTCCTTTTATTATTGTTTTTTGTTTCAAAAATTCTTTTGGCGCTTTCAAACCACCATCAAGCAGCACTTCACATTGTTTTGGATCTAAGTTAAGTTTTTTAATCCCCCTGCTTATTGCTTTCCTTATACAAAAAGAAATCCCTTTTTTATCAATCTCCTTATTTGAAACACTAACCACAACACACCCAAACTTATCCAAGGACTCCCCTTGGATTTTTTTAAGTGTGTTGTAATATTGTTCTCGGAGGATGGGGGTGAGTTTTTTGCTGTCTTTTCCTAGGGGTGGCAGGTTTTTATCCTTCTTCAGTTTGTTATACAGTTTCTCATCGCAAGCAACCACGCAAACAGTCACTGGACCAGCTAACGGACCTCTACCGACTTCATCAATTCCCACTATTTTTTTCATGTTATAATCATCTCATGTCTTCCAAATTCGTCCACCTACACACCCATAGTCACTACTCCCTACTCAATGCGTTGCCTAAAATTGATGCTCTGATTGCTGAAGCTAAAAAAAATGACATGACGGCTCTAGCTCTAACCGACAACTGCAATCTGTATGGTGCTATTGAGTTCTATAAAGCCTGCAAGAAAAAAGAAATTAAACCAATAATAGGAATTGATGCATATGTAGCATATAGAAGCCGCTTAGATAAACAATCTGGAATAGATAAAGACAGATACCGACTAGTCTTACTTGCTGAAAATGATATTGGTTACAAAAATTTAATAAAACTAGTAACCCAGGCACATCTTGAGGGATTTTACTATAAACCAAGAATAGATCGTGAACTCTTAGAAAAATACCACGAAGGAATCATCGCTATTGCTCCATCTTTTTCAAGTGATATTTTGAAATCACTTCAGCTTTCCAACACAGACCAAGCAATGGAGAGACTGGAGTGGTACAAAAAAACATTTGGGAACAATGCAGCGGGAGATCCAAACTTTTTCATAGAAATAACACACCATCCGGAAATAAAGGGTCATGAAGAAAACATGGCGAAACTTATAGACTTTGCAAAACAAACAAAAACTCCACTCGTAGCGGCCCATGACGTTTATTATATAAATAAAGAAGACAGACCCGCTCGTGAAACTCTCATAGCTATTCAATCTCAAAATGATGAAAAAATAGAAGAGGGTGACGATGACTTTTCTTTTATAAATCAAAAACAAGCAGAAAAATATTTCAAACATCTACCAGAGGCTATTGAGAACACGGGAAAAATAGCAGACAGATGCAACTTGGATATTTCAATAGGCAAATGGTTTCTACCAAACTATGTAGTTGAAAGCGGATTACCCTACGACGATGAACTTCGAAGAATCACCGAAGAAGGAATAGCTAAAAGAGGTCTCACAAAAACTCCAGAAATTATGGAGCGCATGGAATATGAGTTACAAATTATAAAAGATAAGGGATATGCTCCATACTTTTTGGTTGTGTCTGACCTTCTACACTATGCTCATGACCACGGAATTCTAACCACCATCAGAGGATCGGTTGCTGGCTCACTCGTCACGTATCTGTCTCGCATTACAAACGTAGATCCTCTTATGTATAACCTTCCGTTTGAGCGATTCCTGAATCCAGAAAGACCATCGGCCCCCGATATAGATATGGACTACGCCGATAACAGAAGAGACGAAATGATTGATTATGCCCGTCACAAATACGGAGAAGATAAGGTGGCACAAATAGGTACGTTTGGAACTATGGCCGCACGTGGAGCCGTCAGAGACGTTACAAGAGCCCTTGGCTTCCCTTATGGCACAGGAGACTCAATAGCCAAACTCATACCTATGGGAGCTCAGGGATTTCCTATGACAATAGACAGAGCTCTTAAAGAAACTCCGGAACTGAAAGAAATGTACACCTCCGATGCTGATGTCAAAAAAATAATTGATATGGCCAAAAAAATAGAAGGCTGTGCAAGACACATCTCCGTACACGCTGCTGGAGTTGTTATTTCTCCAACACCTCTTACTGACTACGTACCTCTACAATACGATACCAAGGGGGACAATAAAATAATTACCCAATACGACATGAATGACGTGGGAGAAGACGGTGTGGGTCTCCTGAAATTCGACTTTCTTGGAATTAGAAACTTGTCCATATTGGCTGATGCCGTAAAACTAACAGAAATACTAGAAGGAATAAAAATAGATATAGAAAATGTACCAGTAGATGACAAGAAAACTTTTGAAATGCTAGCCCGAGGCGAAACCATTGGCTTGTTCCAGTTAAACGGAGAAGGGATGACTCATGCCCTGATGGAATTGAAACCCACGGTTATTTATGACATAAACGTTATGGTGGCCCTGTATCGTCCGGGTCCCATGAACAACATTCATGAATACATCGCACGTAAACACGGAAAAAGTCCGACAACATATTTGCATCCAAAAATGAAAAACTTTTTGGACAGAACATTTGGCGTGCTTGTGTACCAGGACGACCTTTTAATGACCGCTATTGAAGTAGCTGGATATACTTGGGGAGAGGTGGATAAATTCCGAAAAGCCGTTGGTAAAAAAATTCGCGAGGAGATGGCAAAACAACATATTAAATTCGTAGAAGGATGTCAGAAACACGGAGGCATGACGGAGAAAAAAGCAGAAGAACTTTGGAATTTGTTTGAACCTTTCCAGGGGTACGGATTCAACAAAGCCCACGCTGCAAGTTATGGGAAAGTGGCATATCAAACGGCATACATGAAAGCCAACTTCCCTGCCATATATATGTCAGCTGTCCTAACTGCAGAATCCGGAGATGTAGAAAAAATCGCTGAAATAATTGGAGAATGTAAAAGAATGGGTATCGCAGTTCTACCACCAGATGTAAATGAATCATTTGAGGGCTTCACTGTAATAAAAAATCTGAACAAAGAGGAAAAGGACTCCATTCGTTTTGGATTAACCACCATCAAAAACTTTGGTGAAGGTATTGCCACATCCATCATAAACGAGAGAAAAGAAAACGGTAAGTTTACTTCTCTAACAGATTTTCTGCGTAGAATTAAAGATAAAAATTTAAATAAAAAATCTCTGGAGTCTCTTATAAAAACTGGAGCCATGGATTCTTTAATGGAAGAAGGTGATAGCCGAGCCACTCTTTTGCACAACCTCGAGAGACTACTTACTTTCAATAAAGAAGAAAGAGCTAAAGAAAATGACCAAGATTCATTGTTCTCTGGACTCGCAGAGACAACCCATGCAGCCAACATTACCCTCCTACCCGCACCAGAATGGAACCCTACAGATCAACTTGTTTGGGAAAAGGAACTCCTAGGGCTTTATATTTCTGGGCATCCACTAGATAGTTACAAACACAAACTAGAGAACAAAGAAACAAATATAAAAAAAATAAAAGAAACAGCAAAGGAAAAAGCCCCAATTGTTGTAGGTGGAATAATAGAGGAGGTGCGAGCTGTCATGACCAAAAATGGAGATAAGATGATTTTCTTAAAAATTGCAGACCTTACTGATTCTATAGAGGCTGTGGCTTTCCCTAAAGTTTTTGAAGAATTTCAAGATATCTTAATCCCTGAAAGTTGTATTGTTGTAAAAGGAACGTTCTCCACAAGAAATGCCGGAAAAAGTATTTTGATAGATAAGGTTAAGTTG
>JAUPVY010000030.1 GCA_030916785.1 Patescibacteria group bacterium | reverse complement strand
TACGATTTGAACGCAGTATCATTCAGAGCTAAGATAAAAGTTTTGCCTTCTTCTTCAGAAAAATACAAACAATTTGATGGTAAATTGTTTGAAACTACAGTGGGAAGACTTTTGTTCAACTCAGTTTTGCCTAGAGACTATCCATTCATGAATGGTGAAATCAACAAAAAGAAAACAGTTTCATTGGTGGATGATTTTATTGTAAAATATGGTATTGAAAATGTGCCAAAAATCATAGACCAAATTAAAAATTTCGGATTCAAATACGCAACACATTCTGGAACTACTTGGGGTATTGATGACATCATCATCCCAGAAGGAAAGAAAGAAATCGTTGATAAGTCAAAAGAAAAATCTAAAGCCATAGTTGATCACTTCAACATGGGTCTTATTTCAAAAGAGGAAAGATTGAGACAAATCATAGAAATTTGGCACGGAGCAAAGGCTGAGCTAGAAAAACTTATGCCAGACACTCTTCCAAAAAACGGTTCAGTGGGAGATATGGTTTATTCTGGAGCTAGAGGTTCTATGGGTAATATTACTCAGATGGCCGGAATGCAAGGACTTATTACAAACATCGAGGGAGAAACAATCGAATTTCCAATTATCTCATGTTCAAAAGAAGGTCTTACTCCTCTTGAATATTTCATCACTACTCACGGTTCAAGAAAGGGCCTTACAGACACCGCTCTAAACACTGCGAAATCAGGATATCTAACTCGTAAAATGTTCGTTGTGGCACAGGATACTATTATTACAGAAGCAGATTGTGGTACTAAAGAAGGCGTTATTATTGATAAGTTTGCTATATCAGGTATAGAAGTACCTATAGTGAAACACATCAAAGGTAGATTTCTTGCTGCAGATGTCGTGACAAAAGATGGTAAAGTTTTGTTCAAAAAAGACGATCTACTTAGTAAGAAAGATGCACAGACAATAGAAACAGCAGGAGTCACTTCTGTTAGTGTTAGATCACCACTTTCATGTAAGACTTTGAATGGTATTTGTGTGAAATGTTACGGAACAGATCTTGGTAGAAACAAAATAGTTGAACTAGGTGAGGCAGTCGGAACAATTGCAGGACAGGCTATCGGTGAACCAGGAACACAGCTTTCAATGAACACAAAACACGCCGGAGGTGCCGCTTCAGTTGGAGGAGATATTATTTCAGGTCTTCCAAGAGTTGAGGAATTGTTTGAGAAAAGAAAACCAAAAAATCCTGCTGTGGTTTGTTCAGTTAGTGGTACTATTTCAGATATCAGAATCACAGATAAAGAGAAAGTTATAACAATCACTCCAAACTTAGAAGATAGAACAAAGACTAAGGACAAGATTGAGTATTCAACATCTCTTAACCGTACAATTCACGTTAAGGTGGGGGATGAGGTTAAAAGAGGAGATATGATTACCGATGGTTCTGCTGATATAGATGAATTATTCAAATACGCAGGCAAGGACAAAACTATTGATTATATCATCCACGAAATCAACAAACCTTACGAACTACAAGGAGAAAATGTTTCTAGAAAACACATCGAGACAATTGTTCGACAGATGTTCTCAAGAAAGAGAATCAAGAATCCAGGAGACACTGTATTCCTAGAGGGAGATTTGGTTGAGCTAGCATTCCTAGCTGAAGAAAACGAAAGAGTAAAAGCATTAGGTCAGGAGGAGGCCAAAGCAGAAGGAGTGGTTATGGGTATTACAGACGTTTCTCTTTCACGAAAGAGTTTCCTTGCGGCCGCATCATTCCAGCACACAACTCGTATGCTTATCTCAAGTGCAATTAAGGGAACTGCCGATAAACTAGCTGGTCTTATGGAGAACGTTATTTTGGGTAGACTCATACCAGCAGGAACAGGATTTAAGGGTAGTAAAAAAGCAGCTATGATAGCTGAAATGAGAGCAAATAGACCGGAGATAATTGAGGAGAGAAATCGTTTTCAGTAGGAGGTTCTTTTACAACATAAAATTTCTTTATCACCAGGATATTTTGGAGACGTTCGTCATTCCAGCGAATGACTCACTCTAGTCCTCGGCTTCCATCTGTCAAGAACGGGGTGCCTTGACAGAGCCATGCTGGAAGCCTGCGGATGCTCCAAAAATATCTTGGTTCAACAAAATTTTATTAAGTGGTTATGTAAATTTATTCACGTTTTACTTAAATAAAACAATATGAATCAAAAAAATATAAAAATATTTTTTGTTGCAGTAGCTGTTGTTTTTGTTGTGGGTACGGGGTATTTTACGTTATTTAGAGATACGCTGGTCTCAACTCAATATTCTGAATCAGAGACAATAACAACTTTACAGAATAATTGGGGAGTGATTCAGGATCTTGTTCCAGTTAGACCTGGACACCCAGGTACTCTCGTGTGGGGCAAGCCTGTTGCTGTTCAGTTTATTGGTAAAAATAATATACTGGCTGTTTTTGAAGATGGTTATAATCCTTGCATTTCTGTTATAAATTTTGAGAAGGGTGAGTTCAAGATTTTAGAAACGTTTAAGAACCAAGGTGATTTTGCACAGTCTGATTGGCAAAACTTAGTAAAGAAATATGGTGATACTTCTTATTCTGTTGCTACATACTCAATTGGCGTAATTAGGAATAAAGAATATGTTGGTTTTGAAAAATTAACTAAAGTTACTGAAAATGTTTTAGTAAAAAATTACTAAAATAATTTATAATTTTCAACTTTATAACTAAAAAATGTCTTCATCTGTTGATCAAATAAAATCAAAAATAGACATTGTTTCGCTAATTTCTAGTTATATAAAATTAGATAAGGCGGGAACGAATTTTAAGGGCAGATGTCCTTTTCACAACGAAAAGACGCCCTCATTTTTCGTGTCTCCAGATAGGGGAAGTTACTATTGTTTTGGTTGTCAGGCCAAGGGAGATATTTTTACTTTTGTTCAAGAGTTTGAGGGACTCGATTTCATTGGAAGTCTCAAGGTCTTGGCAGATAGAGCTGGTGTCACTCTAGAAAACTATAATTCTGAAGAGAAGACAGAAAAACAAAGATTACACTCAGTGCTTGAACAGGCCGTGTTTTTCTATGAAAAGAATCTTGCTAACAATAAAACTGCTTTGGACTATCTTCATAACCGAGGAGTTTTAGACAGCACGATAAAAGATTTCAGAATTGGTTTTGCTCCAGCTGAATGGAGAAGTTTGTTTGAATATCTTTTGGGACGCGGAGTGTCAGAAAAAGATATGTTGCTTGTAGGGTTGATTAAAAGAAAGGAGGGAACTACGGATTCCTATTATGATACTTTCCGAGGAAGAATAATGTTCCCAATCAATGATTCGTCTGGTAGGGTTGTGGGATTTTCGGGGAGAATACTTGTTGCTGATGATAAGTCACCAAAATATTTGAATAGTCCAGAAACATCTTTGTTTAATAAATCAGAAATATTGTTTGGACTAGATAAGGCAAAAAATAATATTAGACTGAAAGACTACTCGATCTTAGTCGAGGGTCAGATGGATCTTATCATGCTACATCAAGTCGGTATAAACAACACAGTTGCTTCGTCCGGGACGGCTTTGACAGAAAATCACCTAGTTAAACTTCGCAGATTATCAAACAGGATAATAATGTCATATGACGGAGACAGTGCAGGATTCTCTGCATCAAATCGAAGTAGCCAATTAGCTTTATCTTTGGGAATGGAGCTAAAACTTGCTGTTATGCCAGAGGGGAAAGATCCGGCAGACCTGGCTACAGAAGATGTAGAGAAATTGAAGGAGTCCCTAAAGCACTCAAAGCACATTATAGATTTTTATACGGATTCACTCTTGTCACATGGTTTAGAACCAAGAAAGCTTGGCCAAGAAATACAAAAACACGTTTTGCCTTACATAGCATTTCTCACTAGTACTATAGAGAAATCGCACTTTATAAAAAGTATTGCTCAGAAAACTTTTATAAAAGAAGAAGCTTTGTGGGAGGATTTGAAGCATGTTGGGGTGGAGCAGGCCAGTTTACCAAAAGTAGAAAGGGGAACTCATTCTGGTATAAAACGTACAGAAGCAATAGAGAGACGAGTTTTGGGTATTATCATTTGGCAAAAAGAAAGTCCAAACAGAGATGAGAATATAAATATAGAAGAAATAGAAAAAAGAGCCGATAAAATTTTTGGAGGAAGAAAGGTTGAACTACAGGAATTGTTTCTAAAAGAAAAAGATTTATTATTATTTGAAATAGAGAGTTATTATGGCGGTAAGCCTGATTTAAGAAAGGATATTGAGTACTTACTTCTGGGACTCGAGGAGGAGTACTTGAAACAGAGACTCTCGGTTGCTATGGTAAGTTTACAAAAAGCAGAACAGACAAAAAATGGGGATGAAATACTAAAATATTTAACGGAGTGTCAAGAAATTTCAAAACAAATAAATACAATTAAAAACAATTATGAAAAATAAAAAAACAAAAAAGAATAGCTCAGGTGGCAAAAAACCTACCAAGAAATTGGTAAAAGTTAAGGCCAAAGCAAAGAAAACCAAGAAAGCTAAGAAATTTGTTGTACCTAAGGTTCGCAAGAAAAAGAACACTAGAACTTCTCTTGCTATGAGGGCAGCCAAAACTGTGCCTAAAAAGAATGTGCCAGTTCAAAAGAAATCAGAGAGACAAGGTGAGGGAATGATAAAACTTTTGGCCAAGGGGAAGGATAGGGGTTATGTGACCTACGATGAAATTCTAAAAGAGTTTCCTACGGTTGAGGATGATATTATTTTTCTAGATGAGCTGTATGAAAAGCTTTCTGGTAGCGGTGTAGATGTTTTGGAAGGAGGCGGTTTGCTTGAGTCCAACTCAAATGATGATTTGATAAACAAGAAATATTCATACGGACGAGGTGGAGAATCTTCTTATGATTCCATACAGATGTATTTGAAGGAGATTGGTCAGTATCAACTTATTTCAGGTGGACAGGAGAAGGAATTGGCAAAGAGAATAGAAAAGGGGGATATAGAAGCTATAAATCTTTTGGCTAGAGCAAACTTGCGTCTAGTGGTTTCTATAGCCAAGAAATATGCCAATCGTAGTCCTGATCTGACTCTTCTTGATTTGATACAAGAGGGAAACTTGGGGTTATTTAAGGCCGTTAGTAAATTTGATTGGACTAAGGGATATAAGTTTTCTACATATGCAACATGGTGGATTCGTCAGGCTATAACACGTGCCCTAGCTGATCAGTCTCGTACTATTCGTGTTCCTGTGCACATGGTGGAGACTATTGCTAAATACAAACAAGTGGTTAGGAGACTCTCTCAGGACCTAGGACGAGATCCATTGCCAGAAGAAATAGCAATAGAAATGAATCTTCCTGTGGACAAAGTTTATACAATAGAAAAAATAGATCAGAGTACATTGTCACTCGAGAGTCCTATCGGGGATGAGGGGGATGAGAGTAAGAGTAAACTCGGAGATTTTCTTGCTGATGAAAAAATATTGTCTCCAGATCAAGAATCTTCACGAAGAATAATATCTGACCAAGTTAAGGAAATTCTAAATGATTTACCAGAGAAAGAAAGAAAAATTCTAGAGCTTCGTCACGGACTTGTAGATGGTGTGACACACACATTAGAGGAAGTGGGCAAGGAGTTTGGAGTTACTCGTGAGCGTATCAGACAGATTGAGGCCAAGGCGCATGAGAAGATTCGTCAGCATGATAAAATAAACAGGCTCAGGAATTACTATTAATAGCCATAAAAAACCTCTCAGTTGAGAGGTTTTTTATGAGCTTTACAAAAAGGTTGATATGTGATATAATACGGGAAGATTAAAGGAGGACACAGATGCCCAAAAAGACCAAGAACGGTGCGGATCAGAGAATGGAATGCCCCCATTGTGGTGGGCACGTCCATTTTCTTCGAAGGATGATGTACTTCGCCTGCTCTCATTGCCACGCAAAGCTGTGGGGTAGTGGAGAGGAGAGCAAGATACCTGTTCCAGTTCGGAGGTGGCGGCTGTTCCGAGAGAAGAAGGTGGAGGAGTAGTCTCGCGCTAGGCGGAACCCAATACGGGTTCCGTCGGTGCGGGGCTTTTTTATTATGTGGAAAAAATTATACGTGTTATTATTTTTTTGGAGGTGGGGTTTGGTTAAAGAATCTTACATAGTGAGTGGAGACAGAGTTTGTCCCCACTGTCACAAACCGGGAATATCGATAGTGATGAAGCAGTATCGCATGTGTTCTCATTGCAATCGTCTTCTTGAGGAGGTGGTCTGGAACCATGTGACCAAGGCCTGGGAAAAGGCAGACTCTACCACACCTGTTCTTCTTTAGTCTTGTGTCAACGCGGGGGCCACCGTTTGGGCCCCTCGGCACAAGGCTTTTTCGTACCATAAATATCTGTGCTATTCTATATGCATGATTGGAGACAAGGTTTTTGAAGAGAAATATAAAAATTTAAATAAAGAACAAAAAAAAGCCGTCGATACTATCGAAGGACCTGTTTTGGTGGTGGCTGGTCCGGGAACTGGAAAAACTACAATTTTAACTTTGCGTATTGCAGAGATTTTGAGAAAAACTGATACACCAGCTCATGGTATCTTGGCTATCACTTATACAGATGCTGGTGTTAGAGCAATGCGAGAAAAACTTCGAGAAATAATAGGCAATCGTGCACACGAGGTCTATATCCATACTTTTCATAGTTTTGCCTCTAGTATGATGTCTGAATATCCAGATCATTTTTTACGCATAGGAGATTTCAAACAAATGACAGATGTGGATCAGGAGTCTTTAATTCGCGATATCATATCCGAGTCAGAGTTTGCTCCGCTTCGGCCTCTAGGAAGACCTGATGCTTATATGGCGTCTATTATAAGAACTATTTCTGATGCAAAAAAAGATGCTTTTACGCCAGATATGGTTCGGGAATATGTAAAGCAGGAAATAAAAAATGTAAAAAGTGATGATTCAA
>JAUPVY010000029.1 GCA_030916785.1 Patescibacteria group bacterium | reverse complement strand
GCAGTCAGAGTAACATTACTATTTTGACTGAATTGAGCTGAACAAACATTTCCACAGTTTATTGCACCACCAGTCACTGTTCCACCCGATGAAGGGGTTTTTGTTACTGAAACATCAAATTGCACAGCATTTGCTTGACAAATGGCACCGTTCCAAGTAGCAACTGCAGGATTACAATCTACATTCACTGCCTCATTATCAAGTGGAGTTGCCAAATTACCATTACGAACAAGCAAGAAAGTATGTGCTCCCCAGGTCAAAGTATTAGAAACTCCAGGATTAGAATTTCCTGATAGGATATTTACATTATCTTTTCTAACAGTTATCACGTCACCTCCAACCAAGTTCTGTGTACTCCAACTAACATTCGTACTACATGTTGAGGCTCCCGTAGCGATAACACAAGTAGGAACAGTCAAAGTTCCAGACGGAGAAGATGATACTAAATCAAAACCATTGAAATTAACCCAAGGTGAGAATTGATTGGAGTTATCACCCACAATTCCCGACATATCATTGTCAGTCAGAGGAGTAGTAAAAGTAGTATCAAAGCGAACAACAAAAGAAACTTCTCTAGTACTACCAGAGTCAGAGACTGAGCACGAAACTAGGTGTATATAAGAAGGATTATATGCCGAAGCGAATATATAACCTGTTCCCACTCCACATGATTTTGATTCAAGTGCAGCAAATTGAGCTGCTCCAATATTCCAAATCAATAAACCTCTGTATTGCCCAGCATTAGTTCCATCTCTGTTAATTAAAACTTCAAGGTATTTAATATCACTAGCACCACTCAAATCAGTACCTGATATTTTTATTGTGTACTGATTTATATTATTAGGGTTAACCACAGGAGAACTGATGGTTACATTACCCACTGAAGGAACAGCATTCAAAACATTCACATCACTCCAAGCGCCACAGTTATTACTCTCATTTGTTTCCGCAATTAAACCAGCATCAGCCGCATTTCTTTTATCCACACAAAGCCTCACTGAATTTACACCTACAGTAGAAAACGTGTGAGACACAGACGCTGTTTCCGCAAACCCAGCCCCAATTGATGCTGGAGTTGTTGAATATGGTTTATTAGTTATGGTACCCCCACCCGCACTAGCCGAAGCTATTTGAAAGAAATAATTAACAACTGCACCAGTTGATGACCCTCCAATATTTGAAACTATCGCATAAAAAGTTTGATTCATACCGGTCGTGGCCTGTAAAGGAGTAACACTAGTAGCCGTCAGATCTGGTCCTGCTACTGCTGCAGGAGAGACAACCACAACAACATTACTGGTTGCATCGGGAACTCCTGGTTTATGGCAAACGATACCAAAATTATATGTACCTGCGGACATTCCACTTCTTTGTGTCACAGGACTTCCATTTGTTATATTTGTGCCAGACCAAGAAACACCTGTGGCATCGCAGGATGTCGGATTACCTGTTGTTGTCCAGCTAAGATTAGTCCAGTTAGCGGGCAGAGTCATTGATGATGGGCTAGCTGACATTGTAACTGTGATTGGAGTTATTGGATTGACCGTAGTGAAAACTAGAGGTGACCAACCAGCTGCATTGGCACACTGAATAGAGAAAGTTGTTCCTGAATTTATATTATTTATAACTTGTGTATTTAATGGACCGGTAGCCTTATTTATTCCCGCAAAACTTCCACCACCTGCAATACACAAAGTTGGGCTGTTTGTAGTTGTCCAAGTTAGAGTAGAAGAAAGAGGAGCAACTCCGGTTGTTGGATTGGCCGTAAGAGTAACAACAGGTCTAGTATCATTCACTACAGAACTAATTGTGACAAAATTGCCAAAATAAACATTCGAAGATGGCCCGGGACAAGTGAGATTATCAGCTGATCTTAAATAATAATAACCTTCAAGATGCACCATTTGAATAGTCGTTGAATAACTTCCGGGTGTGGTTGGAGCAGTCACATTAAAAGTCCAATCTACGGTATCATTCACATCCATAACATAAGGTAGATGCCCATAGGACAGACCAGCTACGGATGCTGGGGCAGTAGAAAGAAGAGTTAGATTCCCAGATTTTGGATAAAGCTTAAATTTGTTTCCGTCATACCATTTTGTGTTACCGCTATTCCTTGACCGTATCGTCACAGGATAAGTTTGACCAGCTATCATTGTTGCCGGTAGTGGGGTCACCACCGTAACCGTAGCGTTCTCATTGCAAGTTACAGGATCTGGGTTGGGTACACTGGCAGGATAAACGGTGACAGTTCTCGATGCTGATGCATTGGCAAATCCTGCTTTACCACACGTAATATCAAAAACATATGTTCCAGCTGTCATACCTGTTCTAAGCTCTGAACCACCACCTGGGGCTTTTGATCCACTCCACCAGTTTGAAGCAGTACAACTATCAGGGTTTCCAGATGTTGTCCAAGATAGAGTTGTCTGATTTGTTGGTAGAGTCATAGAGGTGGGATTGGCTGAAAGAGAAACTGAAATTGAACCGGGAGTTACGGAACAAGCATTTGTGTTACAAGCCTGTGTGCTAGGACCAGAACAGTCTGCACCACCATTTGCAGGATATGGATTACTACAGGTCCTGGTTTGTACACCACCGTTACATGAGGCACTACAAGCACTCCATGCACTCCATTCACCGTTCACAGGAGTTGGTGGAGGAACAACCACAGGCTGATCTGCCACATCAATATTTAAATATATTTCCCCGTGACCTCCGCTCCAACTACTATCCGCAGTACCGTTGCATGTTCCCTCTATTGTCCAAGAGAAGTAGCTGTCACCTGAATCCAAAACTTGAGAATCCCAAGTACGATTATATTGGATAAATCCTTCCCTAACAGGAGGAGCAACCTGACCATAAGGCATTACTACCATAGAGTAAGCATTTTGATCAGGAGCTGTAGCCACACCTTCAAACCTTAATTCTGTACCATAAGGCACAGTAGGAAGACTTGCATTAAGATACGACTCTCCCGTATTACCAGGATCACTTACATTATAAGTGGCCAAAAGATTATTATTTGAAACGTCATAAACCTTTACTTCCATAGTAGAACCAGGCCATTGACCGGTACACATCAACGCAGCATTAGTAGTTTTTTTACCTTCAAAACCAAACGGTAAAATTAATAAAATTAAAAATAATAGTAATGTCTTTTTCATACATAAATAATAACATAAATATGCTGAGTTGTTTATTTGCAATCCACATTATCGTTTGTGGATAACAAAATTTTTTATTTAGATGAAATTTGCCAGGGACGATTTCTCATCCCTGGCAATTTTATTGTGACCGACATTTGTTACCATGCCGGTGTGAGGTTCAGTTCTTCCCGAAAAACAGTCGGTGGTAGTGATTTGTCGGGAACCACCCCAACACCCTTGGCCACCCAAACCTGAAATGTGATGTGGGTAATATTCGGGGTGGTTATCTCTACCCTAACTGTTTGTCCAAACTCAGTATCACACCTATCTCCAACTCGATAGGTCGCACCACCCATGTGGTAGGTTGACTCGTCTATCACCTGGGGGTTACCGTACATCACATTCCTGACTGTGTACTGTCCCGACATCAGAGTAGCCCCGATGTAAGCAGTGTAACCGACTGGCCCTCCACACGTATAGAAGACATTGACGGTGTCACCCACCCTGAAAGTGCTACCTTGTGGATGTGACATACTCGTCACCCAGACATGGAGAGGAAACTCCTCCCCAGGAATTGAGACCGGGTGGTCAACCGTCCCAGGAGCTGGCCTGGGCTGGACCGTGTCTACCTTTGTGGAGGTTGGTGAAGTTGGTGACTCGAAGTCGTCACCGCCCTGCGAGCACCCGAGAGTGACAACGCTGACCAAAATGGCCAGTAGAACAACAACGAAGCGACGACGAATTGACGTAGCCTTCATGATGGTCCTCCGACCGAAGTTGGTTGATCTGATTTGTGAAACTCACCACGTGCTCCGCACGTGAAGTTACTTTCTAACCGCATTATACCATAAATAGAAAAATGTCAAGCGATGGTCTGTGGATAACTATCAGCCTATAAACCCTGCCTAGAAAGTAGAGCTTTTATGGTTTTCAAGGCTATTTTTATATCAAGCCAGAAAGAACGGTTTTTTATATAAAAAATATCGTAAGTTAACTTCTCTTTTGTCAGGTTTATCTCTGCACTATGATGCGGATGGTTCTCCTGGTGTATCTGTGCCCATCCAGAAAGCCCGGGTTTTATCAAATGTCTGATATTGTAGTAAGGAATTTCCTTGCTGTATATTTCAACACCAGAAGGAAGCTCGGGTCTAGGACCAACAAGAGACATATCCCCTTTTAAAACATTCCAGAGTTGAGGTAATTCGTCTATCCGACTTTTTCTCAAAAATGCACCTACCTGTGTGATTTTATTTTCTTCCCTGCCATGAATTGAGGAATCATCAAACATAAATGTTCTAAATTTGAACAGTTTGAAAGTTTTGCCGTCCTTTCCCACTCTCTCTTGTTTTATAAACATCTTCCCCCCATCATCCAGTTTTATTGCAATATAAACAAATGGGTAAAAAACGGTAGAAACAATTCCCAAAATAAGAGCTAATGAAAAATCCATCACTCTTTTTAGAAAATCATAGGTAAATTTTGGAGATACGGAAATATTCTCCAAAAACCAGCTATAAGTCACAAGAGACAATGGGACTCTATCAAAAATATCTTCATAAATACGGTGAGAATCTATAAAACGAACTTTAGAGAAGATCAGATTGTATAGATGTGGCAACATAGGTGTCACATTTTCGTGAGAGAAGTCAACTGCTATTATTTTTATGTTGTTTGAATAAACCTGGGTTACAATATCCTCCTGGATATCTATAGAAGAAGTATCAGAAACATCTATAGACGACACAAAAGACAAATCATATCTGCTGTTATTATTTACTTCGTACAACAATTCCTTCATTTCACTACCTGAACCAATAAGAAGTGCTGGCTGTCTTTCATTTTTACTAAAAAATATACTTCCATAAAGCCTCCACATAAGCATGCAGATGAAAGAAACCAAAAGATAAGCAAACAGAATTGTTTTTGGAGTTATCCCAAAAACAGGAAAAGCGTAAAAGAATGCTATTGCAAAAATACTATTTACTACCTGAGCATTAAATATAATACTTGGAAGTTTTCCTTTCAGAATCAGTGTATGTTTCTCATAAAGTCCCGCAATAAAATAAACCAAAAACCAAACAATAAAAAGAATAGAAAAAGGAATAAGATGAGTTTCAAACCTGTCCCATGTTGGCATTTCAAAAAAACGAATGTACAAAGACAACCAAAGAGAAAAAACAAAGAAAAATATATCTCCAAAAAATAGAATAATGGCTTCCTTTTTTATCAGATTGCCCATAGAAAGTATCACTATTATATGGTAAAATAGCCGAATATGCAATCCGGTAGTAGGAGTTGGCATTGTGCCAAAGGCACATGAACTGATGCCAACTTCACTACGGGATTAGCCCTGTAGTGAGCTATGCTCTACTACTGGGGCAAGACAAAGATATGATCAAAAGAAAAACCAAAGTCTGTTTAATGGTCACAAAAGGCGTCTGGGGAGGTACCCAAAAATATGTCTACTCTATTGCAACAAATTTACCCAAGAATCTTTATGACGTTTTTGTTATAACTGGCGAGGGAGAAATACTGAAAAATAAATTAGAAAAAGAAAACATTAGAGTTTATGAAATAAACAATCTAAAGAGAGACATATCTATATTTTCTGAAATAAAAAGTTTTTTTTCAATATATAGAATACTAAAAAAAGAATCCCCTGATGTTCTGCACCTCAATAGTCCAAAAGCTGGAGGATTAGGATCTGTCGCTGGAAAAATGCTTGGTATTAAAAATATTATTTTAACCGCTCATGGTTGGACATTCAACGAAGACCGAGGGGTCTTTAGCAAACTCGTCATAATGTTCCTATCCTGGTTTACGGCTCTGTTGTGCCATAAAACTATTGTTATAGCAGATAAAGAAATGAAACAAGGGAGAAGGATGCCTTTTGTAAACAAAAATAAAATAATCCTAATAAGAAATGGCGTTGAGAACATTGATTTTAAAGAAAAAACAGAAGCACAAAAAGAATTATTTAGGTCTATAAATAAAACTCCAATCAACAACGTACTGTGGATTGGAACCGTCGCAGAGCTTCACAAAAATAAAGGGTTAGAATACGCGATTGGAGCAGTCGCCAAAGTAGAAACACCTGTTGTATTTTTCATTATAGGTGAAGGCGAGGAAAGAAAAAATTTAGAGAGGATGATAGAAAAACACAACCTAGAAAATAGGGTTTTTCTAGTTGGCTTTCTAGAAAACGCCAAGGAATATTTAAGAGCTTTTGATATATTTACTCTCACATCTATCAAAGAGGGCCTCCCTTACACAATACTCGAAGCAGGACTCGCTGGTCTTCCTGTCATAGCAAGTAACATCGGTGGTATACCAGACATTGTAGACAGTGGCCTGAATGGAATTTTGGTAGAGAAAACAAATGTAGAGCAGATTACAAAAACACTTGAGCTCATGATAAGAAACCCGGATCAAAGAAGATCCTTTGGTTTGAAACTGCAAGAAAAAGTAGAAAAAGAATTCTCTCTGAAACAGATGTTAAATAAAACCCTAGAAGTTTACGGAAAATAATTATAAAAAACTCTTTTATTTGTGAGGATTTTTGTTGAAGTTCGAAGCTCGCAGGTTTTGTTTGCGACCAAAATGTACAATGGTACATTGCGTGGAGCGGATAAAACCGAGAGCGAAGAAATTCGGCAAAAAGACCACAAAGACACTATATGCCGACCATTTCGTTACCTGCGGTCTCCTTATGCACCGTTCTGGCTCCCCTCCTCATCCCCATAAGAATCCCCAACCCCAAAAACTCGGTGAGCAGATGACTTCCTCCGT